>JBEGIR010000032.1 GCA_040224245.1 Puniceicoccaceae bacterium
GCAAAAACCAAGACGACTACGAATTTGATCGCTCGCGACCCGGCCTCTACAATCCCTATGAACATACGACCGAAGTCGCAGGGTTTCGAGGCGGCTGGACCGGATCGCCTCATTCCGACATCCAGTGGAGTGTCAGTGCCGATGTCTTTGCGGATGGAATCGATTCCACCTCATTGACCCACAGCTTTCAATCCCGCACCTATCGCCAACTCAAGGCACATGCCACCGCTCCGACCTGGTGGCGCTCACTCAGCACCTCAGCCTCACTGTCCTGGTTTGATACCAATCGCAACCGCTCCGCTCTCGATTCCGCGCTTCAATTCAGCTGGGATCTCAGTTCCGCCGGATCAGCCCAATCGCGCCACCTCACGCTGGAATACAGCAGCTCCAGTCAGGTCAGCGGCTACACTGCCATCGGCTCAGCACCCAGCGGACTGTTTGCCGGCAACGCTTCCCTCGACACCGAACGCAGCCACAACCTCGAACTCGCCTACTCCTGGTCAAGTGCTCAAACCACGCTGCAATTTGCCGGTTTCCTCCGGCAGGATCGAGACTTGACCGACTGGACCTTCAGTTTTTCCCAGCCGAATGCCAGGCGTGCCAACGAAGTAGATATCGATACCATCGGCTTCGAGTTTCTGATGCGCCACCAGTGGAAGCAAAGCGATCTGACACTCGCCTACACGCATCTGCACAAGCGTGAATCCTATGGAAGTGCCCAAGTCGACGCTAGTTTCTATGCAATGAATTTTCCCCGACACCGCGTCACGGTCTCACTGGTGCACCCATTGCACCGGAAACTTGAACTTCGCCTGGATGGGGAATATCGGAACCAGGAACCCAATCCCCTGCGACGCAGCACTTCGGAGGCGTGGCTCGCATACCTCTCCCTTCGTTGGAAGCCGCTGGAGCAATTGGACTGGGATCTGCGGCTGTCGGTCGACAATCTCTTCGACTCCGATTACGAAGAAATCCCGGCGGTACCCGCAGGGAAACGTCAGATTGCGATACAGTCGTCACTGCGCTGGTAAATCCTGTCCTGCCCACGCGCGATCATTCGATCTCAAACAGCAAATCTCCCTTCATCACGAGATCGCCTTCCGCCACTGCAAGATGGGCGAGCGCTCCCGCTTTGGGGGCAAGAATTTCATTTTCCATCTTCATTGCTTCGAGAATGAGCACAGCCTGTCCCTCCTCCACTTGGTCACCGGGCTGCACCAGCAGGGAGATCACCTGCCCTGGCATGCTGGCCTGCACATTGCCCGGAATCACCTTCGGAGGGGGCGGCGGACGGTAGCGGGTGGACTCGATGCGCTCCAACTCCACCCGATAGGGAACGCCCTTGAGAATGACCTCTTCGGGAAACCCGTCAGCGCGGCGATTGACGCTGATGCGGTAGAGCTTACGATTCACCATGACCGTTTTCATGGCTCCATTCACATCGGTTTCGAGAACTCGAACCTGATAGGTGTTCTTGCCAACCTGGAGTGGAGATTCCTGCGAAAAATCGTATTTTCCGTCGATATTCACACTGTGCCGAAGCTCAGCCTGTTTGATCTGATATTTCATGAGTTGCGACGAAGGATTGCGGGTCGGGTTTACTTCTGGCGAGCGAACCAGTCACTTGCCATGTCCCAGATTTTTGCCTTGGAACTGCGTCGTCCCTGATCGAGCAGGTATTGTTGATTCGAATCGCGATGAATGGAAAGCGCGGCGATTAACGCCGCGATCTCCGATTCCTCCTCTGTTCGAATGTTTTCGTAAAGGTCTTCCCTGTTTTTCTCTTCCGTTATCAACTGGGAATCGTATCTGCCCCGGATGAAATCC
The DNA here is from genome assembly GCA_040224245.1 of Puniceicoccaceae bacterium. Lineage (NCBI taxonomy): Bacteria > Pseudomonadati > Verrucomicrobiota > Opitutia > Puniceicoccales > Puniceicoccaceae > Puniceicoccaceae bacterium. The sequence goes on from JBEGIR010000032.1 coordinate 1,828, forward strand.
GGATACCGCATCAAGGCACGCATCAGCGGGATGCTTGTCCGTATCCCGTCAATGTGCAGCCCTTCAAGCGCAGTTTGCATCTTGGCGATGGCCTTTTCCCGATTGGCTTCCCGCACCATCACGAGCGCAATGATCGGATCGTAGAATGTGCCAACGGTATCACCTGAGCAAACACTGGTCTGGCTGTAAACACCATCGCCGTAGGGAAGGTCAAGCCGCTCGACATAGCCCGGAGAGGGAATAAAACCGCGGTCCGTATCCTCGGCAGAAACAAAAACACCCATGGCCACGCCATCCACGCGCACATCATTCTGAGTAAAGGTGAGTGGATTCCGGGCGGCAATGTTCACCTGCTCCCGCAGCATGTCGATATTCGTGTGCAGTGCGCTGACCGTGTGGGAGGGTTGCATGTAATTGTTGATCTCAAGGAAATATGCCTGTTCCCCATCAAACAAAAATTCCACCGATACAAATCCCCGCACATTCAACTGATTCATCAGCAACTCCACGGCCGATTTCAATTTGTTGCGCAGCGCGTTGGGCAGGCAACTGCTCGGACTCTCGGTTACAAGCTTCTGAAAGCGTCGCTGGATGGTGCATTCTCTCTCCGGAAATACCACCATGTTGCCCTGATGATCCCGAGCTACCGGAAACTCAATGTGCCGCGACTTCGGAAAAAACTTTTCGAGGTAGACATTCTGCGCGTTGAACAGGAATCGATCTGCCTGTCCAACAATATTGCGGTAGTTGGATTCAATCTCCGTCTCCCGGTTTATCACCCGGATACCGATTCCCCCATATCCTTCGGTCGCTTTCATGACGAGCGGATAGCCAATCTTCTGCGCAGCCTGTTTCAGCGCCTCCACATCCGTGAGCGTTCCTGTTCCCGGCAGGATGGGCAGGCCAAGTTGTTTTGCGACCTCCCGAATCTGCGGTTTATCCTCCACATGAATATCCTCCCGGGTTTCGGGACAAATCATCTGGATGCCCTTTGCCTTCAGTCGCTGACGAAACGAAGCATTTTGCGCGAGAAATCCATAGCCCGGGTGCACTGCATCGACCTTCAACCGCTCCGCCAGCTCCACCAGCTGATCAATGTCCTGATACGGGATCCCCATGCGCGGCTCCAGTTCATGCGCTTCGTCCGCATTGCGAACCCCTGCGTTTTGTCGGTCATTGGGTGCATACACCGTGATGGCGCGACACCCGAGTTCTTTCACCGCCCGAACACAATTGGCCTGGATCAGACCGCGATTGGCAATCAATACACTTGAAAACATAATGGTTTAATCTTTGGACAACCCGGAACCCTCCCTCTTCCGTTGGCTAAAGCGGAATATTTCCGTGTTTGCGACGCGGTGTGATCTGCTGTTTGTTCAGATGAGACTTCAGATAACGGATCACCACCGTTCGCGTCTCACTGGGTTCGATCACGTTGTCCACATAACCCAACGACGCCGCCAGTTGGGGATTTGCAAATTTATCGGTGTACTCCTGTTCGAGTTCTTTCGCCCGGCGTTCCTTATTGTCGGCTTCCTGAATGTCTTTGCGAAAGATGATGTTCACCGCTCCCTTGGGACCCATGACCGCAATTTCAGACCCCGGCCAGGCCGCCACCATATCCGCTCCAAGATGCTTGGAGCACATGCAGATGTAAGCTCCCCCATACGCCTTTCGCATGATCACCGTCAGCTTGGGCACTGTCGCTTCCGAATAGGCGTAGAGCAATTTAGCCCCGTGTCGGATAATGCCGTTGTACTCCTGATCGGTACCCGGGAGGAACCCAGGTACGTCAACCAGGGTCAATAAGGGAATATTGAAAGCATCGCAAAAGCGCACAAAGCGGGCCGCCTTATCCGATGCATCCACATCGAGGCATCCGGCGAGCTGCTTGGGATTATTGGCAACCACGCCCACCGAGATTCCATCGATGCGCGCAAAACCGATGTTGATGTTTGCGGCAAATCGGTCCTGCAGCTCAAAAAAAGTTCCCGCATCCACAAGTCGATCAATGACCTCACGGATGTCATAGCCCTTGTTTGGGTTGGACGGAACCACATGGTCCAGCTCTGCCACGGGCAATTGTGCGTTTTTAGCAGGGAAGCGCTCCACCACTTCTTCGTTGTTCGATGGCAAATAGGAAAGCAGCAGTTTCACCCAGTCGAGCGTCGATTCGTCATCCTTACCGACATAGGTGGCCACCCCGGAACGCTTCATGTGTACGTCACCTCCACCCAGTGAATCCATCGAAACCTCTTCACCAGTCACCGTTTTGATGACTTCCGGTCCCGTGATAAACATGTAGGAGGTGTCCTCAACCATTGCCACAAAATCGGTAATCCCCGGAGAATAAACTGCGCCGCCCGCACAGGGTCCCATGATCACGCTGATCTGGGGTATCACGCCCGATGCCCGTGTATTGCGGAAAAAAATCTCCCCATACCCGCAGAGTGAGCCAATGCCCTCCTGAATGCGCGCGCCACCGGAGTCATTCAAGGTCACCATCGGTGCACCATTGGCGATTGCCATGTCCATGATATTGGCGATCTTGCGCCCATGCATTTCTCCAAGTGAACCGCCGAGCACTGTAAAGTCCTGCGCGGCCACATACACCAAGCGCCCGTTCACGAGTCCAAATCCGGTAACCACCCCATCACCGGCAACCTTTGATTTCTCAAGTCCAAAATTCGTGCTTCGATGCTGGATGAAAGCACCCACTTCCTCAAAGGTACCGGCGTCAAAAAAATACTCCAGTCGCTCCCACACCGTGAGTTTGCCTCGCGACCGCTGCGCCTCCAGTCGTTTCTCGCCACCACCGAGGCGCATCCCGGCTTTGGTCGCACGCAGCTTGTGAATCCGTTCCGAATTGAGTGAATCTTCGATCAATGTCCTAATTGGGTTAAGCGCTTGATGTTAAGGACATCGCCATGAATGAGTCGAGTTCTATTATTAAACTTGCTTTCCATTACCCATGGATCGAGCAGGTTTTCTGATAGGTCGCTTCAAGGCGATCCCCAGCTCCGACATGGCATCTCCGCCCACTGCCAATCCAACCTGCGCACACCCTGCTTTCCGGATGCGAACTGCAAACTCTTCCATCAAATCTACAGCACCGATCCCCAGTGAACCACTGTCCGGACCAGTTCGGCAATGCGGGACTCGATCGTGTCCGCAACTCCCTGACCCTCGGCATCGAAATCGGAACCGGTCGCATAGACGTATTTGGGAATGATCGGACAGCGATAGTCCAGCATGAGTGTGTTTGCCAGACCCAGAACTGCCATGTAACTGAAACTCCCACCGGCAGCAGCCATCAATCCAACGGGCTTCCCCGTCCAGGCCCGTCCGGTGAGTTCGATCAGATTTTTTGTGGAGGCCGCCATGCCATAGGCATAGACTGGTCCACTCAGTATAATCGCCGACGCTCCACCAATTTGCGCTTTCAGGCTATCGAGTTCCGGGTGTTCAAAACTCTCCGCTCCGTCGCAAATGGGGAGGGACTTCTCACGCAAATCCACATACTGCACCGGGGTTGACGACGCCTCTGCCGCCGCCACCGCAGCCACTGCCAATTTCCGGCTGTTGGAGTCCGGATTCAAACTGGAACTGATCACTAGCAAGCTCATGGTCCGAACAACCTATGCCGCTAAACCCCGGGTTTTCCAGCACACGCCAATCGAATCCGCCGATTTAGCAGGGATGCTTGAATCAACTCTCTGCAAATAAGCTCAACTGATTTTCAGGAGCCTTGCGCTTTTCAGCACGCGGTTCCGGAGTTGTTTTCCTCGCGGCTTCAGGCATGACCACTGGCGCGCGGTTGGGATCGGACTCCAGATGCTCGAGCAATACCTGGGCGCGCTGGATCACGGCTCTGGGCAATCCTGCAAGGCGTGCCACCTGAATTCCATAGGAACGATCTGCCGCCCCATCAATGACCTGCCGCACAAAGATGATCTCATCATTCCACTCCTTCACCGCCACACAGAGATTTTTCAGGCGTGGCAATGATGCATGCAATTGTGTCAGCTCATGGTAGTGTGTTGCAAACAGGGTCATCGGTCCCCTGTCCCCATCCCCGTGCAAATATTCCACCACCGCCCAGGCAATGCTGAGTCCATCGTAGGTGGAAGTTCCGCGCCCGATCTCGTCGAGAATGACCAGGCTGCGTGCCGTAGCATGATTCAAAATGTTCGCGGTTTCGTTCATCTCGACCATGAAGGTCGAATTCCCGCGCGCCAGTTCGTCGCTGGCACCTACCCGTGAGAAGATGCGGTCAATGCAACCCAGGCGACAGCTCGCTGCCGGAACCCAGCAACCCACATGCGCCATCAGCACAATCAGCGCATTTTGACGAATGTAGGTGGATTTTCCTGCCATGTTGGGACCCGTGATCAAGGCAATCTGCTGCGCGTTTGCCTGGAGCTGGCAATGGTTGGGTACAAACGCATGCGTGCCGGCGAGTCCATGCGGACTGTCCCGCAGGGCCTGTTCAATCACCGGATGACGGCCCGCCTCAATCTCGAGAAGCGTCGTATTCCTCACAAACTCAGGCTTGCAATAGTCCCAGTCGCGACTGAGCTGTGCCCACCCCAGAAAGACATCCACTTCCGCCAGCGCAGCTGCCGTTTGCATCAGTGCCTCACTGTGCTCAGACAGGGTTTCAACCAAGGCATTAAATAACTGTTCCTCCCGCGCCAGACTCATCTCCTCGGCATGCAGGATCTCTCGTTCCTTGAGCTTCAAGTCCTCGGTATAAAAGCGCTCCGCATTGACCATGGTCTGCTTACGGATGTAGTGATCCGGGACCAGATCCAAATTGGCCTTCGTCACTTCGATGAAGTACCCAAATGCACCGTTGAATTTCACTTTGAGGTTCTTGATTCCAGTGCGTTCGCGCTCGCTCGTTTCAAGATCCGAAATCCAGCTCTTGTTGTTGGAATTGAGCGAGCGCAGACGATCCAGTTCAGCATCAAATCCGGAGCGGATGACTCCCCCTTCCTGGATATTGCCGGGGAGTTCCTCACTGAGCGCCGATTCCAAGTGGGCTTTCAACTCCGCAAAGGGTTCGATGCGCTGTGCCAGTGCCTGAACCACCGGGTTTGAGAAAATCTCCAGTGTCCGCCGAATCGAGGGGAGTACCCCAAGCGTTGCCCGAATCCCCCCCAGCTCACGAGGGTTGCGGATTCGGTTTTGAATGCGGCCAAGAATGCGCTGAATGTCGTAAACACGCGCAAGATCCTCAACCAGATCCTCGCTGAGAGTGTGAGCATGCAGGAATGCCTCCACAACATCCTGTCGGCGTTCAATCTCATCGATATCCTGCCCTGGCTCACTGAGCATTTGCTCGAGCAGCCGCCCACCCGCCGCCGTTGTGGTCGCATCCATTGCCTCCAGCAGACTTCCCTTGCGCCCCCCTCCTGAGGCCCGGAAGATTTCCAGATTGCGCTGGGTGGCGGGATCAATGAGCAGGCAATGCTGGGAGCGATATTCACGGATACCAAATAAATTTTGGGGAGGCGAGCACAGCATCTCAGTGGCGTAATACACCAGCGCACCTGCAACCCCTAGGCCCTCATGTCCCGATGCGATGCCAAATCCATCCAGTGTCATAACGCCCAAGGCTTCCTTTACCGCCTTCTCGCCCACAAGTGCATCAAAGTGATAGTCGGGGATCTCTGTCCAGGGAATCGATGCCACCGCCTGCAGCAGTGAGTGCAACCCACTTTCCATGTTTCCATCGTGATATTGTTCGAGCATGCGCTCTGGCAAAACCACCTCCTTCGGATCGAGGGAGTGAAGAATCGGGAGCAACCGCTCCGCCGTGGGTTCACGAGCGATCTGAAATGCCCCCGTGCTCAAGTCCAACCAGGCAAGCGCGACTGACTGGCGTCCAGCGGCAATGCCAAGCAGGAAGTGGTTGTGTTTGGTGGCCAGACGGTCCTCCTCAAGTGTGGTTCCCGGGGTGAGGATGCGCACGACTGCCCGCTGCACCAGTTTGCCCGTCTTTGGGGTTTCGGTTTGCTCGCAAATCGCCACCTTGTACCCCGCCTTCAAAATCTTTTCAATGTAGGTGTCACCTGCGTGATAGGGTATACCCGCCATCAACTGATGATGCCGCTTTGTCAGGGTAATGCCCAAGACCTTGGAACCCAGCTCCGCATCCGCTCCGAACATTTCGTAGAAATCACCGAGCCGGAAGAGAAGCATCGTATTTTTCGGGAGCGAATCACGTATCTCAAGATACTGTCGCATCATGGGAGTCAGGTTCTCGGCAGCCATAATCGCAAGTGCCAGCACGCTACGCAGCACACCCTTGCATTTCAACCTTTTTGAAGATCTCACCGTAAACACGTCACGTGAAGCTTCATACCACTCGAGTTTCTATATTTTTTCTAAATATTATTTGACATCTATACATTATATACTCCCATTACCTAGACAAAATCATCAACAGCTATGAAAATATCTAAATATCTAAACCTTACCCTAAGTTCTCTATTACTCGCTGCACCTTTGCAACTGCGTGCCAACGAAACATCCGAAGACAGTATCGTAACCATCGCGCAAAACGCGGGCGTCTTCAATACACTGCTTGCCGCCGCGCAGGCTGCCGGTGTGGCTGGTTGGATCGACAACCAGGCCCCCAAAACCGTTTTTGCACCGACTGATGAAGCTTTCGCCAAGTTACCTGCTGGAACCGTCGAAAGCCTGCTCCTGCCTGAGAACCAACAGCAGCTGATTCAGATCCTGCACTACCACTTGGTGGAAGGCGTTGTGAAATCCACTGACCTGAAGAATGGATACATCGAAACCGTTGCACGCGCTGGACTGAAAGTGAATGTAGGTGCCACGGTCACCCTGAACGACACGACGACGGTCACGACCGCAGATGTAATGGCCAAGAACGGGGTCATTCACATCATCGACAGTGTGCTGCTGCCACCGCAGCAAACGATCACCGATCTGGTTGCCAGCGATCCGGAACTGAGCACTCTTCTTGCCGCAGTTTCCGCTGCTGGTCTGGGTAATGCGCTCGCCACAGGACGCCCCTACACCGTATTTGCGCCGACCAATGATGCATTTGCCGCCCTGCCAGCCGGAACGCTCGAATCGCTGCTGCAACCTGAAAATCTGAGCACCCTGCAAAACATTATCCTCTACCATGCTACAGAGGATAGCATCTTCGCGGGAGGTCTCACCGACGGACCCATTGCCATGCTCAATGGCGGATCGATCACCGTGGACACTAGCACTCCTTCCTTCAACTTCCCGGGTGGTTCTGCGGCGCCAGTCGCTGTCGACATCCTCGCCAACAACGGAGTTGTACACAAGATTGACACCGTGCTGCTGCCCGGAGGAAGCAATCTGGTGGAAACCCTGGCCGCCGACGGTCGATTCACGACACTGCTCAGTGTCGCAACCAGTGCGGGCATCGCCGACACTCTCGCCAACCTCAGCAACGCGACCTTGTTTGCCCCCACCGATGAAGCATTCGCGAAGCTGCCAGCCGACATTCTCACCACGCTGACTGACCCCGCTAACACCGAACTGCTGACCAATGTGCTGCTCTATCATGTGGTCACCGGAAATCGCTACGCTGCGGGACTGAGCACGGGGGTTTACCCGACTGCAGCCGGTGCCAACCTTCCGATTTCGGTTGGAAGCGGTGTTTGGGTCAACAATCAGGCCAATGTCATCCAGGCAAACATCCTGTCCAGTCAGGCTGTGATTCATGCCGTCGACCACGTGCTGCTGCCGCCACAGAACATCGGCACAACTCTTCGCAATGATGTTCGCTTCAGCACCCTGGTCGCAGCACTTGAAGCTGCAGGGTTGCTCGACGTGCTCAACGGTGGCGACAAGCTCACCCTGTTTGCACCGACCGATGAAGCTTTTGGAAAATTGCCCGCAGGAACTGTAAACACCCTGCTGCAACCTGAAAACCTTGCGCCCCTTACCGCCGTGCTCACTGCCCATGTTGTGCCTGGATCGGTAGGTGCAGGAGATCTGCTGAATGCTCCGGTTACGACCTTGCAGGGCAAGATGCTGAACGCACACTTCAATCACGGTTCTCTGCAACTGGATGCAGGACCCACCCTCATCCAGTCGGATCTTCCCGCCTGGAACGGAACCATCCATGTGATCGATTCGGTCATCCTGCCCTGATCGCCTTCCTTTCTTCACTCGTTCAAAACTACCACCTGGCGGAGCCTCATTGCAGGCTCCGCTTCTTTTTTGGCTTGATCCTGTATTCCGCCGGACAAGGCTGACCAACGATGAAGCTTTCACATCGAGAATTCGGCGGCACGGGCGACTGCCCCATCCTGCTACTGCATGGCCTGCTCGGGTCAGCACGAAACTGGGTGACGGTCGGAAAACTCCTGAGCGACGGAGCACCTGTTTTTGCGTTGGACCTGCGCAACCATGGAAACTCCCCTCACGCTGACGTGATGGACTATTCACTCATGGCAGACGATGTGCTGCACTGGATGGATGCACACTCGATCACCACTGCACACCTGGTCGGGCACAGCATGGGTGGAAAAACCGCCATGCGGCTCGCGTGCAGCCATGCTGAACGCGTACGGAGCCTCACCATCGCCGACATTGCACCGCGTTCCTACGCACCCCACTTTCGCACTGCGTTTGACGCAATGCACCAAATCGAGCCTCAGCACTATCGCCGTATTGCAGAGGTGGAAGCAGCACTCGCACCGCACCTCAACGATGCCGCCATGCGGCAGTTTCTGGTCACGAATCTCAAGCGCAACGACTCGGGTACATTTGACTGGCAAATCAACCTTTCAGCCATTACCCGCGCCCTGTCGACACTTTCTGAATCCCCGCTGAATACAGGGGATCAGTATGACGGACCCAGCCTCTTGCTGCACGGGGAACACTCAGACTTCGTATTGCCGGAGGATCACCAGATCATTCGAAACCATTTTCCAAATCTCACGAGTGCAGTAGTCCCGGATTCCGGTCACAATGTGCATGTTGAAAACCGTACCTTTTTTGCGGATCAGGTGCTCCACCTGATTCGCAATAGCTAAAAACGCTCTGTGCCATCAGGTCACAGAGCGCATGCATTGCTCAAACTTTCTCAACGATGCAGTGTCAGTTGGCCGGAACGCCCCAGACTTCTGCCTCAATGTAATGATTGGCGTCGTTGCTCGTGCTGCCATTAGCGTAAAACCGCACATAGCGTGCTGACACACTTTTCACATCAATCAATTTTCCATAATTGGTTTCGATGTAAGGAAGATCGGGACCCACCCCAAATCCGGCAGAGTTGTCAAAATCGTTATTGAACACGGTTGTGACATCGGCAGCGAACTCCGGATCATTTGACAGCTGGACCACCACGTCATGATAGGCGCGCTGCTGGGCGTGGTAATGCCACAACCAGATGGCTTCAATGGTGGCTTCCTGCTCAAGGTCAATCTGAACCCACTGCAAGCCAGGAATCAATTCCACGTAATATCCTTCTCCCGTTTCCTTGTCGCCATCGGTAAGGTACTCCACATCGCCGATCAAAGGCCAGTCATCGCTGGAGGTGACGGGTTTATCAGCTGAGAGCAACACCGTTCCCTCGGGAACTTTGAGCGTCGGCGCCGTTTGCTGCAACGGCTCGAGGTTGGTCAGATTGATCGGTACGGGTGTTCCGCTGATCTCAGCGGGCGGAATGTCGGTTTTGAGTTCAATCATGCCAGCCGAAACACTGGCAGTGATCAAGAGAAGTCCACAGGTAGCGGACAGCAGGTTTGGTTTCATAAATTGCATGATCGGTATGAGTTTGAAAACGGATCAGATGAGATAATCCTCAGGTTTGAAAGTAATGCGTTCGTTGGTTTCTGCTGCCTTGTTCACGTGATAGATTGCATATTCATCACGATAGGCATGCTCACCGTCACACGTCAGCTCCGCTTCACCCTTGATGGCACTGATGAAGTTTTCCACGTGGGGCTGGTGCGCAGGTTTATTCAGGACGATGGGAAGATCGTATGCCGCCAAGGGGGCCGATTCACGCACGTCCATGGTGGTTGCTGCTGGCGTTGCAGTTGTCGCAGGTGCGTCCTGCTTGAGAAAGCCCTGACTGACAAGCGGTTTCCATTTTTCCAAATCGACCTCCGGCTCACGGTAGATCTTGGTGAAAGCCGGATTTTCAGAGATATTGATGGTTCCTTCGGTGCCCATGAACCGTTCGAAATAGCCGCCACCAGCACTCGTGGTGGTCAGCACCTGATAGAACGCACGGGCATTTCCTTTCGGCGTCGCATACTCAAAAATGGACATCACATTGTCGAAATGCTCACGATTCTTGAAATAATCGCGCCCACCCGATGCCGTGACGCTGGTCGGTACTGCTCCCAGAAACCAGTTGAACACATCGATCTGGTGCGCTCCGAGATCCGAAATCGGACCCCCGCTCAAGCGCTTGTACCATCTCCAGTTCAGAAACTCATGCATGTTGTTGAACCCGTATTGCTTGAGCTTCTCCGTCGGAAGAATGAGGTCCGCTTTGCGAATGGTGATGTCCTGCGACGCTGACAATGAGCGATTCCACTGTCCATTGATGTTGATGATCTGCCCACAGAGTTCAGCCCGCTGAACAAAACGGTCGAGCACGAAGCGGTAGCGCGGATTGCTGCGGCGCTGATGGCCGATCTGCAGCAATTTTCCCGACTCGCGAGCGGCCAGCACCATCGAACGCGCACCCTCAAGGGTGTCCGACATCATCTTCTCACAATACACATGTTTGCCAGCCTTCAGACAGTCCACCGTGTGCGGCGCATGCCAAAAATCGGGTGTTGCGACAAATACGGCATCGATGCTCGGCTCCTTCTCGAGCATTTCCTGATGATTTTCATACACCGCAGGGCGTTGGCCCGTCGCCCGAAGCGTGCTCATGCCCCGTTTGAGATTGTAATCCCAGATGTCACACAGTGCAACAAAGCGAAGCCCCGGAATGTTCTTGAGTGAATTCAGCAGTACCTGGCCCTGTGCACCCGTGCCAATCATGGCCACATTGATCTCGCTTCCACCCGAGGCAGCTTTGAGCGGAGCAACGGCTCCCAGAGTCAGGCCTGCGGCGCCCAGCATGGCGCTCTTTTTGACAAAATCGCGGCGATTGATGAAAAAGGGTTGATACCCGGAATCGGTAGTCTGGTTCATGGTTTTGCTCTCCAAAATAGGGTTACTCAATATTTCTTCAGGATCGCGAAGCGGTTGTAGCGCGCCAGCGTCAGGGCATACCCAATCATGATCGTGTGGGCTGCCAACCAGGCAATTCCCCCATCCTGAGCGATCAAGATCAACCCAAAGGTAAGGCTCACGTAAATCAGTCCCATGACAAACAGACTGATGCGCGTCGCAACGCCCAGCAACAGGGTCAGTCCGACCAGAATCAGTACCGGTCCGAGCAGGAACTGATAAGGTACCAGCAAAAATCCGGGAAGGAATGGTTCAGCCGCAAATTTCTCCGCCAGTGACTCCGGCATTCCATGGTAATGGCTCAGGCCATACACTTTCTGCTCCACGCTGAGCGTGATCCCGCTGGGGTCGGGATTTCCCAGTTCATCCAGAAGCGGTTTTTCCACAATGACATTGGCGGAAAATTTTTCAATGCCGGTGAAGATCGCTCGAACGGCGAGCCAGATCCGAAGGAGCAGAAACGCAAGGGTATGCTCCAGCGAAAAGTAGGTGGGGGTGGATTCAGATGTTGGATTCATGGGTTGCACGCATGTTCAAATTAGGGATTTGTAAAAACGTTAGTCGCGGAAAATGGATCGGAAGTTCATTCAATCGACACCGGTTTGCCGCTTTTTGCCGAGGCGTAGGCTGCATCGATGACTTTCATGAGAATGAGTGCTTCCCTGAGTTCATTCAGCGGAGCCGCTCGTCCTTCAATGGCTTCGACAAAATTTGCAGCGGAATGTACTCGTCCCATTTCTGGATCGAGTTCACCGGTGATGGGGATATCGGCCTGTTCGCCATTTTCCTGCACATACAGTTCGGCTTCGTCAACCGACGTATCATCGTCTCCATCGACTTCAAACAAGCGGCGCACCATGCCGCCCGCCTTTTTCCCCTGGAAACAAACGGAAACTTCTTCCCGCTTGACCATCTCGGCCCAGGAATTTTGGAAGGTCAGGATCTGCCCGTCCTTGAAGGTGATCACTCCATGGGCTGCGCTTTCCACGTCGTTCTTGACGCCCTGCACATCGGGAATGCCCCAGGGACCTTTGAATTCGTGGTTCTGGATGAAATCATCGAAAGTGCGCGCAACCACGCAGTCGGGTTCGGGATATCCCATGTAGTAGAGCGCAAGATCCAGCATGTGCAGGAGATCGATCAGCGGACCTCCGCCCGAGAGTTTTTTCTGGGTAAACCACCCTCCGAAGCCGGGAATGCCCCGGCGACGAATCCACTTGGCCTGGGCGGAATTGATCGGGCCAACCCGGCCCGAATCGATTTCCGCCTTGAGCGCAGCACAGAGAGGGCGCGCCCTGTTGTTGAAATTGAACATCAGGGTTTTGCCAGACTCGCTTGCAGTTTGGATCATCTGCTCCACTTCGGGCACATTCATCGCAGGTGGTTTTTCACAAAACACATGCTTTCCCGCACGGAGTGCCTGCATGGAAATCGCAGCGTGGAACTTGTTGGGCACGATGATGCTTACCGCATCAATCTCAGGTTTTTCCAACAACGCTTCCACGCTGCCGAGGGCCTCATCGACGCCGTGTGCCGCAGCGGCTTTCTGTGCCGCCTCCAGATTCAAATCTGCGATGGCACTGACCTCGGCTCCCGCCTTGCGAAAGCCTTTCACGTGGTAGGCCAGCATGCCGCCGGCTCCGATGATTCCAATTCTCATACGTTAATTTTCAGAGGGTGAATTCAGGGGGTTGTTAGCCTCAGGCTTCGGTGGATTCGTGGCTGGTCTTCGCCTTCTTGTCCAGCAATCGAATCAATGTGAAAATGACGAACAAGACCACTGGCAACAGAGCAACAGCTTCAAGCGCGCTCATGCCCGCAGCATTCTGAACCTGCGCCCAGATGTCAGCCAACTCGGTCCCGGCAGGTGCCGCACTCAGTGCCTCAACGGTCTGTCCGTCCGGAAGGTTTGCAGCAATGCCGTCATCATAAAAACGTCCGATCACCGGCAGGATGAAACTCACCGACAGCATTCCTGCGCCTCCCATGATCGCAAGGCCCAGTGCTCCCGTAGCCGGAAAACGCTCGTTTACAAACCCGAGCATGGTGGGCCAGAAGAAACACACGCCAACCGCAAAAACAGTTGCCGAGGCAAAGACGATGGGTCCCGAAGACTTGCTCAGCAAGAAGAGTCCCAATGCACTGAAAATCGCACTGCCGATCAGCATGCCGATCGGAGAGAGGCGATGCACAACCGGACCTGCAAACTGGCGACCCAGTGCCATCAGTCCGTTGATGTAGGCAAGCACCAGAATACCCGCAACACCGGCATTTTCCAGAATCGTCGGAATCCACTGTCCGGGTCCCAATTCCGTCGATGCGGTCAGGAACATGCAGGCCACCATGAGCAGGAAGAAGGGACGGATGCAGGCCTTGAACATTTCTGCCGTTGAAATTCCCTGTTGAACCCGCTCGGTTTTCGGAAACTCAAGGCGCATGAACTTGTACCCATAGATCAGGGACGGAATCATCAGAACCGCAAACCAGACGCGCCAGCCCATGCCCCAGTTTCCCATCAGGTAGGCCATCACCGCACCGATCAGAATCCCACCCGGGAACCACACGTGGAAGTTGTTCAATTTTGTGGTCTTATTATTCGGATACAGCGTTGCGATCAACGGATTGCAGGCGGCTTCCACTGCTCCATTGGCAATCCCGAAAATCAAGGTCCCGATGTAGAGGCTCCAGAAGTCCCACGCAAAGACCGTCAACAGGATGGAGATGACATGACCCGCAAATGCAAAGACAGAGATGCGTTTCAGTCCCACCAGGTCGCACAAAGGTCCTCCAAAAATCATGGCCAGGGTGAAACCCCAGAAGGCCGTGCCTGTGACCCAACCAACCTGTTCGTTGGTCAATGTGAACTCATCGGTCCAAAAACCCATCGCGCCTCCGCGCAGGGCAAAACTCATGGCCGTAACGACCAGCGCGAGACAACTCGCGAAGAAGAACTGGGAAGGTGTGTTTTTCATAAGGTATCAGATAAGTAGAAACAGAATACAGGGGAAGGGAGAGAAGACAAAGGCCCGGAATTCGGATGAACCCGGGCTGGCGGCACTCAGTCGCTTGAGAATGCCGCGTCAAACGCGGTGGTTGCGTTGGGCGGGAAATCGATGTCGCGCACGTAGTCACAACTCTCTTCGGCACCGTGAAAACGATCCATGCGACCGTCTTCCCATTCGATCGAGAGCGGTCCCGCATAGCGGATGTCATTCAGGGCGACAATGATATCCTCGAATTCAATATCGCCTCGACCCACCGAACGGAAATCCCAATAGCGCCGGGTGTCCCCGAAGTCGGTGTGTCCGCCAAAGACGCCTACACTGCCGTCGCCGTGGCCCCACCATGCATCCTTCATGTGCACATGGTAGATGCGCTCGCTGAAGGTGCGGATGAACTTCACATAATCCACTCCCTGATAGGCCAGATGGGAGGGATCGTAGTTGAACCCAAAGCGCTTGTGCTGCTTCACCGCTTCAAGCGCTCGCTGAGCGGAGGCAATGTCAAATGCAATCTCGGTGGGGTGAACCTCGAGCGCAAAATCCACATTCACACTTTCAAACACATCGAGAATCGGGATGAAGCGATCTGCGAAGTCCTTGAAGCCGCGATCCAGATAATCCTGGCTGGTCGGCGGAAATGCATACAGGGCATGCCAGATGCTCGAACCGGTAAACCCATTCACCACTGCACGACCAAAGGCCTCATGGGCGTCTGTCCGGTTTGCACCTGCTGCATCCATGAACTTGCGACAGGCCCGTGCCGTGTCCGCCATCTCCTTCGCGGCCCGCTGGCGCACGCCTTCCGGCTCACCATCACCCCAGACATGCGGGGACAGGATCGCCTTGTGTCGCTCGTCAATGGGATCACAGATGGCTTGCCCAACGAGATGGTTTGAGATTGAGAAACAGGTTAAACCATTGGCTTGCAACAGCTTCCACTTTTCCTCCACATACGCGTCCTCCTGCAATGCTCTCCGGACGTCGAAGTGGTCTCCCCAGCAGGCGAGCTCCACTCCGTCATAACCCATGGATTTAACTTGGGGTAGAAGATCAGCGAGAGGGATATCCGCCCACTGACCCGTAAACAGGGTAATTTTTCGACTCACGGACCTATCCTAGCAGAATCCACAAAATAATCAATGGCTGGATTCAGCGAGGTTTGTGCAGTATTCGTCAATCGGTGATTTTCGCTATACGCGCTGCAAACGATGGGTTAAAGTAATGAACATGCGGGTCAGCGCACCCTTGGTTGTTTGCTGATCTACCCCGTGACATGCGTCACCCTTTTACATGATGTGCATGCAATGCTTTCTGCTTTGGGTGACGCGACATTCACAATTCAACACCCTGAATCCGACAAACCCTATGAATGAGAAAGAAGCCAGCACACCCCTGAGCATGAATCGCCGCGACTTCGTCAAAGCCTCCGCCATCGGAGCCAGCGCAGTTGCACTGCCATCCTTCCTTCGATCCAATCCTGAAACCGGAACCTCAAACCGTGAAAAGCTGCGCATTGCCATCGTTGGAGTGGGCAGCAAGGGGATCGGACCCACTGTTGCGAGCGTCAGCGAGAATGTGGTCGCGCTTTGCGATGTCGACAAGGGACTGATCCAGCGCCAACGCTCCGAAACGGGCCAGCGCGGAGTGGAGTTTGACAAGGCCCTGCGGCATCACGAGTCCAATGGAGCCAAATGGTTCCAGGACTACCGCATCATGTTTGAGGAGATGACAGATCAAATCGACGCCGTGATCATCTCCACGCCTGACCACATGCACTATCCCATCGCCATGTCCGCGATCAACCTGGGCAAGCATGTGTATTGCGAAAAACCCCTGACCCACACCGTGGATGAGGCTCGCAAACTCGCAGCTGCAGCCAAAAAGAAGGGGGTTGTGACTCAGATGGGAAACCAGGGGCATTCCCTTGACGGCACCCGCAATGTGCGCGAATGGATTCAGGCTGGTGTGATCGGCGACATTCGCGAAGTGCATTCCTGGACAGATCGACCGGCTGTTTACTGGCAGCAGGGACTCGACCAGCCCGACCACTCCAAAGCCATTCCGGTGATTCCGGAAGGTCTCGACTGGGACCTCTGGCAGGGCGTTGCCGACCGCAGGGCCTACGATCCCGCATACGTTCCGTTCAGCTGGCGCGCATACGTGGACTATGGCTGCGGTGCACTTGGCGACATGGCCTGCCACATCATGGACTCTGCGTTTTGGGGTCTGGACCTGGGTTCCCCAACCGAAATCGAGGCCATCACGACCAAGATGAACAACTTCAGTTTCCCGGTCAGCTCAGTGGTCACCTACCAGTTTCCCGCTCGTGGCAGCATGCCCCCCGTGACCTACAAGTGGTATGATGGCGATCTGCGGCCAGTCATTCCCGAGTTTCTCAAGGATGTCGAGCAACTCAGTCAGGCCAATTTCCCAAGCAATGGATCGCTGATACTGGGAGAAGGCGCCGCCATCCTGACGGATACCTACAGCCAGCGAGCGCAGATCCTGCCCAACGACAAGTTCATGGAGTTGCGCAGCAAACTGCCGCCCAAGACCCTGCCGCGCATCAAGGCCAGTCACCTCGAGGAGTTTTACAATGCCATCAAGGAAGGACGCGAAGCCTCTTCCGATTTCTCCTATGCGGGGCCGTTCACGGAGACCGTGTTGCTCGGTGTTATTGCCCAACGCACGGGTCGCAAGCTTCGATTTGACGGATCTGCCGGAAAATTCATCGGTGACGATGAGGCCAACAAACTGATCGCCAAGGACTATCCCTCCGGCTGGATCCTTTCCTGATTCAGGAGCGCTCGCTCCTGCCATCCACAGGGTGGCATGCCTCCCCCGCATGCCACCCTCCATATCACTCACCCTGCTTCACTGCACATATCCCATGAAATCGACATCCCTCTCCCGCCGTTCTTTCCTACAGAAATCCGCAACTGCCTCAATGGCACTGGGGCTGCTTGGCAGCCGCATGCTACTGTCAGCGGCACCCAAACCCCTGCCCTTTCGCATCTCGCTCGCCCAGTGGTCGCTCAATCGCGCCTTTTTTGGCGGTAAACTCGATCCGCTTCATTTTGCAAAAATTGCGCGGGAGCAGTTCGACATTGATGGCATTGAATACGTCAATCAGTTCTTCAAGGACAAGGCGAAGGACAAGGCCTATCTCAACCAGCTGAACTCCATTGCAGCAGATCAAGGTGTCACGCAGGTGCTCATCATGATCGACGGAGAAGGCCAACTCGGCGACGCCGACGCCACCCGGCGCACGCAGGCTGTCGAAAACCACTACAAGTGGATCGACGCCGCCCACACCCTCGGATGCCACTCCATTCGCGTCAATGCGGGCGGTGAGGGTTCGCGGGAGCAGCTTGCAGACGCGGTCGTGGATGGATTAGGCCGTCTCTCTGACTACGGTGCTCAAGCCGGGATCAACGTGATCGTGGAGAATCACGGCGGCTACTCCTCGGATGGTGCGTGGCTCGCCAATGTGATCGCGCGGGTTGGCAAGCCCAACTGCGGGACGCTGCCGGATTTTGGAAACTTCTGCATCGAACGCACTCGTAAGGACGATGGCAGCTGGCAGTGCACCAGCGAGTATGACCGCTATCAGGGCATGATCGACCTCATGCCTTTTGCCAAGGCGGTCAGCGCCAAATCACACGTATTCGATGCCGCCGGAAATGAAGCTCACATTGATTTTCACCGCATCATGAAGACCGTCACCGATGCGGGCTATCACAGCTGGGTCGGCATCGAATTTGAGGGTCCGGGCGAAGAAATGGAAGGGGTTCGCAAAACCCGCGACCTGCTCCTACGCATTCGCGAGGAAATGATGGCTTGAGTTGCACTTCCCTTCCGTCAAGCCGATACCGGTTTTTCACCTGACACACAGTGAGGCTCCCCCTGCTTACCGCAGAGGGAGCCATCTTTTTCCCATAAATTCAGAATTCACATCCGCCACTCGCCGCAGCGGACACAGGTTCAGGAACCCAGTTGCTGATGATATTCCTGAACCGAACACACCTCAATCGGACGCGTCTGCAGGGCCTTGATTCCGTCAATCGCCGCATACGCGCTGGTGAGCGTCGTCATCATGCAGATGTTATGATTGAGCGCCTCGCGGCGGATCGCGTCGTCATCCTTCCGGGGCAGCATGCCTTGCGGAACATTGATGATGATATCGATTTCTCCATTCTTGATCACGTCCACCACGTTCGGACGCGCCCCTTCACTGAGCTTGAACAGGCGACGCACGGACACGCCAGCTGCTTCAATGGCCATGGCCGTTCCCTCCGTAGCACAGACCGTGAATCCCATCTCGGTGAATTTCCGGGCAAGTTCGGCCGCCTGAGGCTTGTAGTCCGCCTTGACTGAGATGAAGACATTGCCCTTGAGCGGAAGTTCGGGTTGGGCGGCCATCTGCGATTTGGCAAACGCCATGCCCAGATCCCGGTCCTGTCCCATCACTTCACCCGTGCTCTTCATTTCCGGAGAGAGCGTGATCGGGCTGTTCGGGAAACGCACAAATGGGAAGACGGATTCTTTGATGGAATAATAGGGCGGAATGACCTCCTGAGTGAAACCAAGATCTTTCAGTTTGTGTCCCACCATCACCTTGGCAGCGAGTTTGGCGAGCGGGACACCAATCGCCTTGCTCACAAATGGTACCGTGCGGGAGGCGCGTGGGTTCGCTTCGATGATGAACAGTTCGTCGTCCTTGATGGCGTACTGGATATTCATCAACCCAATGATATTCAGCTCCTTGGCCAGGTTGACAGTCGCTTCACGCACCTTGTCGAGCATTGCCGGAGACAGCGTGTGCGGCGGCAACACCATTGCCGCATCACCGGAGTGCACGCCCGCAAACTCCACATGCTCAAGCATGCCGCCAATCACGACAGTCTCTCCATCGGAAATGCAGTCCACATCGAGTTCAATCGCGTCTTCAAGGAACTTGTCGAGCAACACCGGCTTGCCAGGTGCAACGTCAAAAACCTCACGCACCACGCGCTTGAGTTCATCGATATCGTAAACAATGAACATGCCTCGCCCTCCGAGCACAAAAGAGGGCCGCAGCAGGATGGGAAACCCGATCACACCCGCCATTTCATAAGCTTCCTCAGGAGAGCGGGCAATGCGGTTGACGGGCTGGCGAATGTGGATCTTGTCGAGCACGTTCTTGAAGTGCTCGCGGTCTTCTGCCAATTCGATGCTCTGGTGACTCGTGCCCAGAATATTAATGCCATACCCAACCAGCTCGGCGGCCAGATTGAGTGGCGTTTGGCCTCCAAACTGGACAATGACGCCGTCACACTCCTGCTGGGAGTAGATTTCGAGCACATCCTCCAGGGTGAGTGGCTCAAAGAAGAGCTTGTCCGAAGTATCGTAGTCAGTCGACACGGTTTCCGGATTGGAGTTCACCATGATCGACTCATAACCCAGCTCCCTCAGGGCAAATGACGCGTGCACACAACAGTAGTCAAACTCGATGCCCTGACCGATGCGATTCGGCCCTCCTCCGAGAATCATGATCTTCTTCTTGTCCGATTTCACGATCTCGTTCTCGTCGCCGTAACTGGAATAAAAATAGGGGGTAAATGCCTCAAACTCCGCCGCACAGGTATCAACCAGTCGATAGGTTGTGAAGATGCCGTGATTTTCGCGCAGCTTGCGAATCTTCTGTCGCTGTGAACCGACCAGATGCGCAATCTGTGTATCCGTGTATCCATACTCCTTGGCCTTCCTGAGCACGGCGGGCGTCAGATCGTTGAAGCGGAGTTTCACCAGCTGATTCTCCATTTCCACGAGCTGCTGCATCTGGTGAAGGAACCAGGGGTCAATAAAGGTGATGCGGTGCACTTCTTCGGCGGTCATGCCGTTGAGGAACGCGTAGCGCACCCAGAAAATGCGCTCGGCAGAGGGGCGTGACAGGCCGGATTTGATGACATTGATGTCCTTCGGTTCGCGATCACCAAACGCGCCGCCCGCTCCAAATCCGTTCGCTCGGGTTTCGAGGGAACGCAGCGCCTTCTGCAGGGATTCCTTGAACGTGCGACCGATAGCCATGGCCTCTCCCACGGACTTCATGCTGGATGTCAGCGTGGTATCTGTGCCCGGGAATTTTTCGAACGTAAACCGGGGCACCTTGGTCACCACATAGTCGATGGTCGGTTCAAAACAGGTGGGAGTCTCGCGCGTGATGTCGTTTTTCAACTCATCGAGGGAGTAGCCAACCGCAAGTTTCGCCGCAATCTTGGCAATGGGAAAGCCCGTTGCCTTCGACGCAAGGGCCGAGCTGCGACTCACCCGGGGATTCATCTCAATCACCACCATGCGCCCCGTTTCCGGATTGACCGAAAACTGGATGTTGCTTCCGCCGGTTTCGACACCAATCTCGCGGATACAGGCAAAAGAGGCATCCCGCATGACCTGGTATTCCTTGTCGGTGAGTGTCATCGCCGGTGCCACTGTGATCGAATCTCCCGTGTGCACGCCCATGGGATCGAGGTTTTCAATCGAGCAAATCACCACGCACTGGTCCTTGCAGTCGCGCATGACTTCCATCTCGTATTCCTTCCATCCCAGCAAACATTCTTCGACCAGCACTTCATGCACGGGTGAAATATCCAGACCCCGAAGGATCATTTGTTCATATTCCTCCTTGTTATAGGCGATGCCACCTCCCGCACCACCCAAGGTGTAGCTCGGTCGAATGATCACCGGAAAGAGTCCCAGCTCGTAGGCGGCCTCACGGGCCTGCTCGATGGAACTCACCCGGTACGAACGCGCCACGTCGAGTCCGATCTTCAACATCGCTTCCTTAAAAAGCTCCCGGTCCTCTCCTTTTTCAATGGCCTCTTTCTTTGCACCGATCAGTTCGACTCCATACTTTTCCAGTATGCCCCGATTCGCCAGTTCCAGCGAGAGATTGAGGCCAGTCTGTCCTCCCAGGGTGGGCAGCAACACATCCGGCCGCTCCTTGGCGATAATTTTTTCGAGTACTTCCGGAACCAAAGGTTCGATGTAGGTCGCATCCGAAAACTCGGGGTCGGTCATGATGGTAGCAGGGTTGCTGTTCACCAGAATAACCCGGTAACCCTCCTCCTTCAATGCCTTGCAGGCCTGAGTTCCGCTGTAGTCAAACTCACACGCTTGACCGATCACAATCGGGCCGGAACCAACAATCAAAATGGACTTAATATCGGTGCGTTTGGGCATAGCTGGTGATCATTTATGCCAAGCGCGTCAAACTTCAACAGAAAAACCCATTCTATCGGAAAGAATGGGAAGGCCACCCAGGAACACGCAGCACTCCTTGCAAAACCTTACACCACCTGACGAGTTAGACGGTCCGCAAGTTCAAGGGCACGCTGCAAGCTCAGGGGGCGAGCCACACCTTTGCCCGCAATGCCAAAGGCAGTTCCATGATCCGGACTCGTCCGCACATGCGGCAGGCCCAGAGTGACATTCACCGCCTCATGAAAGGCAACCGTTTTCACAGGAGCGAGCGCCTGGTCGTGATACAGTGCCACGACCGCATCAAATTCCCCGCTCACGTGACGATAAAAGACAGTATCTGCTGGATGGCATCCGCTCAGTTCGATCCGCGCAAGATTCGCCTGCAACCGTGCAATCAGGGGATTGATCCACTCGACTTCCTCCCGGCCAATCTGCCCCTGCTCCCCTGCATGAGGATTGAGTCCGCATACTGCGATGCGTGGTCGACTCACACCCAACCGAAGCATCAGTTCTGCCGTGTGCCTCACACAGCGCTCGAGTGTCGCCGGAGTCAACCAGTTCGGCAGGTCCATCAGGGGTACGTGCCAGGTTGCCAGTGACACCGTCAGGGTTGGTGCCACAAAAGCCATGGTGGGTTCGCCGCCCCACTGCTCTGCAAAAAACTCCGTCTGCCCCGGCTGTGTCATGCCTGCCTTTCGACACTCATGCTTGCTGATGGGACCCGTCACCACCGCACGGTAACGCCCCTCCCTGCAGCCTGAGGCGGCGCGCTGCATCGCCTCAAGCGCCGCCTGCGCTCCACCCACATCAGGATGTCCAGGAGTGCACTGTTCGGGTCCGCCTGTGGATTCCACCGTGACGCCAAGCGATTGCTCGAGTCTGCTGACCCAATTCCTCAGGCCGATCACGCACACCTGCTCCCGCCATTGCGGCTGTTCCTGCAACAGGCGTTCGATCAGCTCCGGTCCGATTCCGGCCGGATCTCCCATTGTGATCGCAATTTTCGCCGTCATGGCCAGGCCTTCCTCAAGGGTTCAGCTATCCGCAGTGCCGGATTTTCCGCTCTTGCGTTCCAGTCCTGAAAACCCGCGCTTTCCGGTCTGGAAAAATTCCACAAAGCAGCGTCCTTGCTCCGAGAGCGATGCGCCCCGTTGTTCCAGGATCTCTGCCGCCTGGTTTTTGATGTTTCCCGGAGTATCCAGCAGCAGGTGGAACAATTCTTTCAGTTCCTTGATCACCTCCCGACTCGTGCCCCGGCGCTTGAGTCCAACCAGATTCAGTCCGTGCACTTCCCCACGCTCAGCAACAATCAGATAGGGAGCAACATCCTGCACAATGCGGGAAACTCCTCCCGTCATCGACCCTTCACCCACGCGGACAAATTGGTGCACGGCCGCACCGCCGCCGATGTAGGCGTTTGCTCCGATTTCCGCATGGCCTGCAATCATCGCATTGTTTGTAAGAACCACCCGGTCTCCCAGCACACAGTCGTGTGCCACATGCGCATTGACCATCAAATACACGTCATTGCCGATCACAGTGTTTTTGCCTTCATAGATCGAACGATGCACCGTTGCAGCTTCCCGCAATGTGCAGCGGTCGCCGATCAGCACCCCGGTTTGTTGGCTGCAATCCCAGCCGACGTACTGGGGATCGCCTCCGATCACTGCGTTGGATTCGATCCGGCATTTTGCACCGAGCCGGGTCCAGCGGCAGATGCGCACGTTGTTCGCCAGGCGAGTTCCCTCTCCGATCACAACATCCGCCTCCACAATCGAATAGGGGCCGATGCTTACGTCGTTCCCGAGAGTTGCCGTTGGATCCACAATCGCAGTCGGATGAATTGCCATGCCTCCCAGTGCATCAGGTTTGCGCATGACTTCAACGCAAAATCCCGGGCAGATGCGATTACAGAACCAAGGTGTCTTCCAACACAATCACCTCTGATCGATACGGTTGGGAGTCGATCCGCGGAAGAGAGAAAAGAACAGATAACCTCAGCCCTGTGAGCCACTCTGCGATTCGAAAAGATCCAACTGCGGCACTTTCAGCAGTTCCATCTGCTTCATGAGCTTGAGCAGCTTCAGTCGCGGGGTCAGGCGCTCTGGCTCGAGCACCTCCAGCTGCTGCATTAGATTATCCAACAGGGTGCGCAGCGTCATCACTCCTGCCACACCACGCGAGGCAAGCAGGTCGCAGAGTTGCGAGTAGCCTGGTTCCACTGCGGGGAACAGGGGAAGCAGCACCAGATGCGTGTGCCCGCGCATATCCTCCTCCAGGGCGTGCTCTTCCCAGGGGAAGCGGGGTGCATTCCGTGCGGTGATGCATTTTTTGAGGTTTTGAATCAGTCGCTTGTCCTGCCGCAATACCCGGTTGCCAATATCAAACAGTGACTCACCCACCAGGGACACAACCGCACGCTTGGTCTTGAGGATGTCCGAGGAAAACCACTGAAAGTTGAACATCATGCGCTCCTGCAGTTCCTCTTCCTTGAGATTGCGCACCATCAGACTCGGGAAAAACCCGTCCGCCTGGCGTCCGAACAAACTCGAACTCGTGCGCACGAGGAACCCGTTGGTTTCAAAATAGTCGATGGCGATGGACTCAACTTCTTCGAGCATGGGAGGTGAATGATGCGGATGACAACCCCAACAGCTATGGCAGATTGCCTGCCATCCTGCAACTCGGAACACCCGCCCGGACATCCCTATTCTTTGCGCCACTGCACAGAAAAAGGCGGTGAACTGTGTCCACCGCCTTTTTCAAAGCTTCCGTCAACACGTGACGGCATCGACAGGGTTACTTGTCGAGTTCGTCCATGATGTCGCCCAGGCTTGCAAGTTCGCTGTCGCCCTTGAGAGAATCATAGGCCGCCGCTTCTGCAGCCAGTTGATCCGAATCATAGTTCGCAGCCTTAATGCTCAGGCCGATGCGACGATCATCGCGGTCGATCTTGATCACACGCGCGTTGACGGTGTCGCCAACATTGTGGTGTTCCTTGATCTTCTCGATGCGATCCTCGCTGATCTGGCTGATGTGCACGAGACCATCGATATCGTGCGACAGTTGCACGAAGAATCCATAGGACGTGATCTTGGTGATCTGGCCTTCGACCACATCGCCCATCTTGAAGTACTTCTCGATGGAGAGCCACGGATCGTCAGTCACCTGCTTCATGCCCAGGGAGATGCGCTGGTTGGCAGCATCCACATCGAGCACAATCGCGTCGACTTCATCACCCTTCTTGAGCATTTCGCTCGGGTGGTTGATCTTTCGCGTCCAGCTCATGTCTGAGACGTGCACCATGCCGTCGATGCCCTCTTCAAGCTCCACAAACGCACCGTAGGAAGTGAGGTTGCGTACCTGACCCCGAACACGGGCGCCCACTGGGTAGTTGTGACGGGCCATATCCCAGGGATTTTCCTCAAGCTGACGCAGTCCGAGTGAAATTTTCTGCTCGTCCTTCTGGATTCCCAGTACCACGGCATCGACTTCTTCCCCGATCTTGAGAACCTCACTCGGTTTGTTGATGCGTTTGGTCCAGGACATTTCGGTGACGTGCACCAAACCTTCGACGCCCTCTTCGATTTCGATGAAAGCACCATACTGTACGAGGTTGACCACCTTCCCGGTGATGCGACCGCCAACAGGGTATTTCTCTTCGATCTTCTCCCAGGGATTCGCGTTGAGCTGTTTGAGTCCGAGAGACACCCGCTCCTTTTCACGATCCACTTCGATGATCATCACTTCGATTTCTTCACCGGTCTTCACCATCTCACTCGGGTGCGAGATGCGGCCCCAGCTCATGTCCGTGATGTGAAGCAGACCGTCGAGACCGTCGAGGTCGATGAAGGCACCGTAGTCGGTGGTATTCTTGACGATACCCCGGCGGCGATCACCTGGCTTGACTTCCTCAAGCAGGGTGCGGCGCTTCTCAGCGCGCTGTTCTTCGATCAGCTCGCGGCGGGATACCACAATGTTGCGGCGCTCCTGATTGATCTTGAGCACCTTAAAGTCGTAGGTCTGGCCCACATACTGGTCCAGATTCTTCGGGGGCTGGATGTCGATCTGCGACGACGGCAGGAAAGAATCCACACCGATGCTGATCATCAGTCCGCCCTTGACCTTGGCCTTCACGCGACCCTGAACAACCGAGCCTTCCTCACACTTGGCAAGGATGTTTTCCCAATTCTTCTTCTGCTCGGCCTTGTCGAAAGAAACCACAGGGTTTCCGTCCTTGTCCTCGATCTTTTCGAGGAAAACCTCGATCTGCGATCCGACTTCCAATTCTCCTACATCGATGAATTCGACGTGCGGGATGGCACCTTCAGACTTGGCTCCAATGTCAACGATGACCTCGCTTTGTCGGATTTCGGTGATGGTTCCGGGGATGATAGTACCCTCTACGAGGGGTTGAATGTTGCTCTCAGCGAGCAGCTCTTCCATTAATGAGCCCATATGAACTTGTTGGACTTCGGGAGTTGAATCCCGAAAGTTGGTTAGTGGTTAATATTCAATGTGTTCTTTTGTCAGACACCCAACCGTTGGGTGCCCGGCAAACGAAAAAAGGTTGATGAAACAGGAAAACCGAGTCCTGGGCAAGCCCGAAAATCAGCGGGATTTGCGCGCATGAAACCCCACCTCTCAGCGATATCACATCAGCAATGGAATCAATGAGATGCAGGCAACAGGGACTGCAGGAACTGGTTGCAGGATTGCGAGGTCGTAGCGACCCAGCTCACTTCAAACTCAGAGCACCACCTTGTTGAGCGGATACTCGACAATGCCCTGGGCACCATGCTCGCGCAGAATCGGAATGATCTCACGCACCACCTTCTCATTGACGATGGCCTCGATCGCGACCCAGCTGTCGTCGGCAAGCGGAGAAATCGTCGGATTCTTGAGGGCGGGCAGATCCTGCAGCACCCGATCAAGGCTCGTGCGCTCAACGTTGAGCTTGAGTCCCACCTTGTCCTCGGCCTCCAGTGCCGCCTGCAGCAGGAGCGCAAGGTTTTCGATCTTGCGCCGCTTTGCCGGATGCTCCCACGCTGCCTTGTTTGCAATAAAGCGCGTGTGCGTAGTGAACATGGTTTCGAGAATGCGCAGCTTGTTCGCGCGTAGGGAATTGCCCGTCTCAGTAATGTCGACAATGGCATCCACGAGTTCGGGCACCTTGACTTCAGTTGCACCCCAGGAAAATTCCACATCCGCCTGCACGCCGTGATCCTCCAGATACTTGCGCGTGGAGTTGACCAGCTCCGTGGCAATGGTTTTTCCGTTGAGATCCTGCAGGGTGCGAATGTCGGACTGCTCCGGCACAGCGATGATCCAGCGCGATTCCACCGAACTCGCCTTGCTGTAAACCAGGCCACAGACATCAACGATGTCCGAGTTGTTTTCGCGAATCCAGTCCTGCCCCGTCAGCCCGCAGTCAAAAAACCCTTTTTCAACATAACGGCTGATCTCCTGCGCCCGGATGAAGCGTCCGTCCAGTTCCGGGTCGTCAATCGACGGGCGATAGGAGCGGGAACTCTTGGTCACACGGTATCCGGCCTTGCCAAAGAGCCGAATGGTCGCGTCTTCCAGACTTCCCTTGGGAAAACCAATTTTTATCTGCTCGGAGCCTAAACTCATCATAAAATGATCCGAATAAATCTTAGTGCTAAAAAACAAGCCATTTCTGCCGATAGAGGATAATAATTGTAAAAATGTAAATTTCTCTTGAGAATCTGTTTCACAGCTCTCCGCACCATCACATAACCACAAGAAAATGACATCAGCATCCAAACCGCTCATTCTGATTGTCGAGGACGATAAGGCACTGGCGAACCTCACCGCCGAGCATCTGGAACTGGCCGGAATGAAGACACAGGTCTTTTTCCGTGCTGGCAATGTTCAGAAATTTCTCGAAAACAGCTTTGCCAACCTCATGTTGCTCGACGTGAACCTGCCAGACGGCAGTGGATTCTCACTTCTGGAGGAACTGCGAAAGAGTGGGTTTGACCTGCCCGTGATTTTTTTCACCGGCAATGATTCCGAAGTGCAGAAGGTGCGTGGCCTCGAGACCGGAGCAGATGACTACGTGACCAAGCCTTTCTCGTTTCCAGAACTGGTAGCCCGCATCAACGCGGTACTGCGGCGTGCCGAAACCTCACGGGATAACCAGGTCACACCGACGTCCAAGATTTCGGAAAAACCGTTTGAGTTCTGCGGCGCGGAGATCAATACCCAGCGGCTCGAAATTACCTTCCCCGATGGAGTGACCGAACCCCTTGGTCGCAAGGAGTTTGGCATCATGGCCTACCTCTTTGCAAATCAGGGCACCATCCTGACCCGCAAAAATCTCATCCATGCGGTCTGGGGCATTCACGCAGATGTCAAGAGTCGCTCACTCGACCAGTACATCGTGAAGATCCGGGATGCGTTCAATCGCCACGGCATCAAGCTCGATTCCTTCCGAACGATCCACGGTGTCGGCTACATCTATGACCCGAGTGAGGTGACGACGGATTGATCGCTTCCAGCATTGCCATTGCCGGGCGAATGCGATGCCATCGCACTTTTGCCTGCAATGCCATCCATGAGTCTGCCATCATCCATCCACACCATCGTCACCCACCCCGGTGGTGCCCACAAAGATGAACTGCTGGCCTGCGCACTACTGCTGCAGGCACACCCAGTCGAGATCTTGAGGAGGGATCCTACACCCGAAGAATTGCACGATCCCCAGGTTGCAGTGGTCGATATCGGATATGTGCATGACCCCGCTCGCTCAAATTTCGACCACCATCAGTTCCCCAGAGATCACACCCCGACCTGCTCGCTCTCTCTCGTGCTGCAAGCGCTTGACCTCTATGAAGATGCACATCGCTTTTGCGACTGGCTCGAAACGCTCGAATGGTTCGACAGCAAAGGTGCAATTGCGACTGCGCGATGGCTGGGTATCGACCCCGAAGTATCGCGAAAGCTCCACTCTCCGCTCGATGTCACCCTGCTGAACTGGTTCGCATCTGGCGAACGCTGGAAGCCCGGAGATGCGTTGTGGGAGACCCTGCGACGCACGGGCTCCGATCTGGTTCGCTACCTGAAAACCCTGCACGACCGGCTGCAGTTCATTGCAGCGCACCATGAGATTTGGGAATTTCCGCACGATGCAGCAGAAAGCACATTGCGCATGATCTTTCTGCCACGTACCGATCCCCTTCCCGACGACCCCAGCCTCGGGCTTGCCCGCTTCATGGATGAACACAGCCTGCGCCTGCACGGCCTCATCTATCCGGATCGTCGCGGCCCCGGCTACGGACTCTCCCGATATCAGGACGATCCACTGCTCGATTTTTCCCGCATCACCGATGCTCCCGATGTTCACTTTGCGCACGCCCGTGGTTTTCTTGCAAAAACCCACGTCACCGATACGCAGCGTCTGCGCGAACTTGTTGCCGCAAGCATTGTCGCAGACTGAGTCCTTATCGCTACGCCGGTTCAGGAGGTTTCCAGCAGGCGTCGCATGCGCCCGACTCCCCCTACATTGTAGGCCCGAAAGCCAAGACGTTTCAGCCGCCCGACCGCCGTGCTGGATCGCGACCCGCTCAGACAAAAACAGAGAATGGGTTGCTCCGGGTTTACAAGCGATTCCCGGATTCCCGGCCCCACAAGCTGTACCGGAACGTTGATGGCCCCTTCAATTCCGTCCCCCTTGACCTCCTCGGGGCTGCGCACATCCAGCAGGGTTGCCCCCTCAGCGATCATGCGCCGGGCATCCGCTGTCCGTACCCGCCCCAGATTGGCAAGCAGCACATACACCACTGCAACTGCGGGAATCAGCAACCAAATCGATACTCCGTCTGCAACCATGCCACGATCCACTCCCACACAGGCGAACAGTTCAAGCGAAATCGGAGGGGTTTGCGTGGACAGAGACGAAATGCTGCCCCCTCACCCGTAGCGAAATTCGGGAGAATTTCGACAACGTCTACAATCCATGCTCTGTCGATGAAACCAGCACCTCGTACAGATGCCGCATGGCATCGAGATAATCATAGGCCAACGGATCCACAACCTCAACCGCCAACCCCGCCTCAGTTGCAAATTGTTGGGGCATGCGTGCCTGGATCTGAGGCTGAATCAACAGGACTGGAAAATAGCCCTCGTCAATGGACTGAAGCAGCCGCACCAGCTCACGTGCCTGCAGGGCCTTGCCTTCACGCTCCACCGATACCTGCTGCCACCCATAGGCCTCGCAAAAATAGGACCAGGCCGGATGGTAGACCAGCAGTCGAAGGGGTCCTGTTTGCTCCCGCAGGTCCTGAAACTGCGCATCGAGCACCTGCAACTCTGTCTTCAGCGCAAGCGCACGTTCGCGAAACAATGCTTCTGCGCCGGGTCGTTGGGCAACAAGGGTTTCCAGAATGCGATCCACCTGCATTGACATCAGAATCGGAGAGGTCCAGACATGCGGGTCCATGGCTTCTGCAGCAAGATCATGTCCGTGTGCATCGTGCCCGGCATGGGAATGGGAGTGCACATGTCCATGCTCACAGACATAGGTGGATTCCTTCAATGGAAGTCCCTCCAGCAAATCAATCCGGAGTGCTTTACTGTTGGCCAGGTGCTTGTTTCCATTTTGCTGCTCAAACGGCAGGCCGGTGGCAAAATAGAGATCTGCCGAAGCCATGAAGCGAACCTGTTTACCCGTCGGCGAAAAATGATGGGGATCCATGCCCGCCGGAACCAGGGACTCCACTTCAACGGCTTCTTCGGCAATGAATTCGACGACGAACCGATAGGGTTCGATCGGAACCAGCACGCGCAGCACTTCTTCACCCGAAGCACTCACCGAAAGAATGCCTCCCGATGAACAGGCAATGCACAACATTTTGCAAAGAAATTGAAGGATGCGATATCGTTTCATATCCGGTATCATCAGCGGATTTTCGCCAACCGACGACACGCCAAACTAGTGCACCCCCACTCGAATTCAACTTCAAATGTACGTGCAAATACAGGATGCATGGCCTAGGTTGAATTCACTCATGTGCCCAGCGATTTCCAATTCTCAGCCCGTTGTCACTGTCCGGGACGTCTGCTTCTCCTACCGCAGGCGGGAAATCCTGCACAACGTGAATCTGGAAATCCCTGCAGGTTCGATGACTGCGATTGTGGGACCCAACGGCGGCGGCAAAACCACACTGCTGCACCTCATGCTGGGGCTGTTGCAGCCCGACCGGGGACAAATCGCCCTGCTGGGTTGCGATCCTGTGCTACGGCGCAGCGAAGTGGGGTATGTGCCCCAGAAACTGGACCTGGACCGCAATTTCCCAGTCAACGCACTGGAAGTCGTGCGCATGGGCTTTCTCGCCCCCAAGCGACGCTGGGCCTGGGGTCAATCCCTGCGAAAGCGTGCACTGGAACTGCTCGTGAGCACGGGCGCTGAGCACCTTGCGCAGCAGGCGTTCAGCGAACTGTCGGGAGGAGAACGCCAGCGCGTGCTCATCGCGCGGGCGCTGGCCAGTGACCCCAGCTTACTGCTACTGGATGAACCCACCGCCAACGTGGACCCACGCTCGGAGCATGAGATTTACGAACTGTTTCGGGAATTGAATCAGCGCATCCCCATCGTCTTCGTTTCACACAACCTGAACGTGGTTTCGCAAAACGTCAGCCATGTCATCTGCGTCAATCGCACGGCTGCCATGCATGCCATCGATGACGTGCTGGAGAGCACCTTCACCGAACTGTATGGCGGCAAACTGGCCCTCATCCATCATGGCAACCATTGCCATGTGAACGACCCCTCACACGCGCTGAGTCAACCCCACGGTTCGCATGAGGGGTGCAAGCACGATTCCGACTCGCATCATCACTCTGACTCATGATCTTCCTGAACGATCTGCTCGAATTCCGCTTCCTGCAGCATGCCGTGCTTGCCGCATTGCTGTGCTCGGTGATCTGCGGCATCATGGGTTCCTTTGTGGTGATCCGTCGATCCACCTATGCGGTGGGTGCGATTTCGCACTGCGCCCTCGGCGGCATCGGATTCTCCCGTTACCTTCAGGTGGTGCACGGGATTGAGTGGATGACACCGATGCTCGGGGCTCTGCTCGCCGCTTTGCTGGCGGGTGGAATTGCCAGTGCCGTGCGCGCGAGGGCCACTGAGCGCGAAGACACCCTGCTCAGCGCCATGTGGGCACTTGGCATGGCACTTGGAATCACGTTCATGACCCTCACACCCGGATATGCGCAGGACCTGATGGGTTATCTGTTTGGAGACATTCTGCTGGTTTCCACGGGAGATCTATGGATCATGGCGGGACTGACTTTGCTCATTTTGGGCTACATTGCATGGAGTTATGACCGTCTGGTTGCCGTCAGTTTCAATACCACACTCGCAGAACTGAGGGGTACGCATTCCGCACGCATGGATGTGCTCTTCACGCTCGCAACCGCATTGACCGTCGTGGTGTTGGTGCGACTTGTGGGCATCGTTCTGGTCATTGCACTGCTCACCCTGCCCGCCGCAACCGCAAGCCGCCTGAGCACCAGCTTGCCGCGAATGATGTTGCTGGCAGTGGGGATCAGTGCCAGCACTCTGGTACTCGGCCTCTGGATTTCGTATGCGTGGAACCTTCCCGCCGGAGCCACCATGATCGAACTCGCCGCGCTGGTCTACGTCGCCGCACTGCTGAAACGCCGCTGAGTTCACAGATTTCATCAAAACGTCCTCGGGTTTGGACCGTCGGGCCTTTTGCTTAGACAGAAAACAAAAACCCCCGACTGAAACCAGACGAGGGTTTTTTGTGAAGTCACATTCATCCCGATGACTGCCGTGAGGCCGCACATCGGGAGTAGGTGATCATCGGGGAGATCAGAAGCTCAGTTTCGCACCAAACTGAACACCCCAGCGTGAGCGATTGTCGCCCACATAAATAACGGGTTCGTCAGGATCGAAGGTGTTGAACACGTATTTTCCATCCACGATGTCCGCGTTCACGGCACGTGCCGAGTAGGGGAATCCAACTTCTTCGGTGAGTCCCCAGTCGTCGTTGAGCAGGTTGCCAAGGTTGCGCACCGAAACAAAAAGCTCCAGTCCCATGTCACGATAAGACAGTGGGATTTCCTGGGTAATCTTCAGATCCCAGACATGAACCCATGGGCTGTTCTGACTGTTGCGCGGCGCGTAGGAACCACCGTGCTGAGCCAAACCGACGCGCTCGAGGAAGTCGAAAAACGGCCCCGTATCAAAGGTGTCAGCAAACACGACGTTCGGATCGCTCGGTCCCGTCGGGATGTAGAGCAGATCGTTGTTGTTGCGCCCGTCACCGTTGATATCCGTCGAGAAGGTGTAGCTGAACGGACGACCAACACGGCCTTCATACACGAGCGTTGCGCGGGTCTTGTGACCGTTGCCCCAATCGTGCGTGTATCCAAACACACCGAGCCAACGTTCCTTGATCTCGAAATTCGAGGTGCCACCTTCCGGATCGTTCAGGTTGAATCCTGCACGGTTCTGCCAGTTCGAGATGGCACGGCTCGAAGTGAAGGGATTCACGTCGTCCGAATGCCCAAAGTTGACAGAGAGGGAACCAAAGAACCCTTGTCCACGGTCGGGGCGGCTGACCTGAAATACGATGTTGCGGCTGTCTCCTTCGCTGGTATTGCCCAACACGTAGACTTCGCGGAAATCCGTGGTAACACCCCGGTTTTCGTAGAGTTTGCGTCCGTCCGGACCGGTTCCAACCACAGGTTGGTTTGCGTCATAGACATAGAGCGCGTTCTTGACGGTGGACATCAGCACTTCAGCCGTGAAGACAAGATCCCAAGCCGGCACTTCGTAGTCGAGTGCGAGGTTGCCACGCCAGATCGAGGGCAATTCGAGATCCTCCTCGAGTGCATCAACTGCCGGTGTGCTCTGCTCGCGAGGAACATAGATCGGCGAGTTATTCGGATCGAAGTCATTCTGCATGTAGCTGACCAGGCCATCTGTCAGGTCGATGCTGCCAGCGGTTTCACCGTTGTTGGTATAGGCATTTGCAAACCATACTGCAGGGGTGCGACCCTGGAAGAGTCCCACACCACCGCGCAGGTAAACATTGTGCTCTTCTGGAATCCAGCTCTGGCGCACACGGTATTTGAATCCAATGCGCGGTGCAACCACGGTGGCACCATCGATGGAACCACCATTGCCAAATCCGAATGCCTGTTCAAAGCCCTGTGCCACCGGAGGTTCGGTGTCTGACAGCGTCATGTCCACACGCACACCACCCGTGATGGTGAGATCCGAATTCACCTGCCAGCGATCCTGAATGTAAACCCCGAGAACACCGAGCTCAGGTTCCGCAATCGGGTTCTGGCCTGTGATGCCAGTATTGCGGAATCCGTCAAACTGGGGACGGTCGTTTAGGAAGTCATCCAGATTGCGAAACACAAAGTTACCAAGGGAATCCGAGAGGAAAAGGTTCGCGTACTTTGTGAACTCATAGTCAAAACCAGCAGTGATTTCGTGAGCACCGGCGTAATAGGTTCCCGAACCTGCAATTGTGAGAATGTCCCAGTCGAGGTTGTTCGCGTGACGGAAGCGCTCGGTTCCAATGAACAGTTCACCAGCGTCTGGATCGCCATCAGCACCCGGGAAGGCATCAATTTCAATCGCGGGCAGCGGAGATTCAAAGGAGCTGGGTTGGCGGTATTCACCATAGGAAACCTTAAATTCCGTGGAGAACTTGTCAGACCAGTCACTGAAGAGCTGGGCGACGAAGTAGTCTTCACCGCGTTCCTGAGAGTAGAAGTTGGTGGAAAGCGCAGTTTCACCGAAGTCATCAAAATCCCCAAAATTCGGACTGACACCATCCTGTCCACGGTAGCTGAACCGCGCACGGTGCATCGAGCTGATGTTCCAGTCGATGTTCACGAGCAGGGTTTCCGTGTTGAGCTTCACAGCGGAAGGCGGTGCCCATACGCCAAAGTCAACACCCAGCACATTCTTGCCGTAGTCAACCACCTGTTGAATCGCTGCAGCATCGGGAATAAATCCCGGTGCACCGGGTTCAAGCGTGCGCTCAAACTCTTCGTAGTTCACATAGAAGAACAGTTTGTCCTGGATGATCGCACCGCCCAGGCTGGCACCCCAGGTCCACTCGCGGAAGAGCGTATTGGAGCCATCATTAACATCTTCACCACGGAAATGGTCATCGGTGTAGCGCGTATAGAGACTGCCGCTCAAGCGATTCGTTCCGCTCTTGGTCACCGCATTGATCGAAGCACCCGTAAAACCGCTCTGGCGCAAGTCGTAGGGCGAAATTTCCACATTCAACGCTTCAATCGCTTCATAGGGAAGCGGCGAAACCAGGGAAACCGATCCTGATGAATCCAAACCAAACTGGTCGTTCACGCGCACTCCGTCGATTTGGATGCTGTTGAAACGGTTGTTCTGTCCTGCAACTGTCATTTCGTTGCGGTCCGCCTCATTGACCGTCACAAACGGATTGAGACGTGCAAAGTCATTCAGAGAAGCTCCGGTCTGTGGCAGCGATGTTACCGACGCACTGTTAAGACTGGTCCCCACGCCGATCTGGTTGAGATCGATGCTGGTAAGGTCGCGGGCTGAAACCACATAGGGTTCAAGATCGACCACATCCTGCTGCACCTGGAGATTCAGGGTGCGCGTGACAGATAGCTGCAACTGGATATCATTCACCGTCGTGGGACGCACTCCCTCACCAGTGATCTGAAGCACATAGGGTCCACCAGGACGCATTCCCACGATACCATAAGCACCTCCTTCACGGGTGACCGCGCGATAAACCGTTCCGGTAGGAGCATGTACTGCCGTCACCGTAAGGCCTGCAACAGGCTCTCCGGATGCGTCGGTAACCACCCCCGCAAGCGCAGAGGTCGTGACACTCTGAGCATGGAGCACTGAAGTACCCATGACACATGCCATGGCTACGAATGCCAACTTCCATAATCTAGTTTTCATAGTCTTGAGTTTTCCCACTTCGACAACCGTGCAAAGCATGTCCGGAGTCGCTGAGGTTTCATTTCGATAGGTTGTTATGATGAAAAACCGAATCCTTCGGAAATCCACGCGTACCAAGAATTCAAAAGCACAAAAGTGTCAATGGTTTCTACCGTTTGAAATGAGATTGTAACCGTTCTGTTACAAACCATAAGACCCCGTTTTTCGGAGTATTTTTCCTATGCAAAAATGATTTTTAGCGGCCTTTTGTTTCTAACAAAGCGCACAACCATCCCCTCATAAAACCTAAGCTCACGGTATCGGAATACCAAACCACTCAAATCCGCTTCTGCGCACACTCCGCCTTGATCGCCAACGCGGCTCTTCTTACCTGCATTCCTCCCTTGCCAAAGTGCGTTCCATTCCGAAACACTGGAACTGGCATACGAGTCAACATCCACCATGAACCTTCCCACCAACATCCAGGACCTGATCACCAAACACAACCGCCCCGGTCCTCGCTATACGTCCTACCCAACGGCACCGCACTTCAGCGAATCGACCGATATGGTACAGCTCCGGGATGCCTGTGTGAAGGGAGAGGGTCCCGTCTCGCTCTACCTGCACATTCCATTCTGTAAGAGCAACTGCTGGTTCTGTGGCTGCAATACGATCATCACCACGCGCAACAGCTGGGCCGATGAATACCTCGATCTGCTGGAACAGGAAATCGCCCTCATCCATGCCCACATCGATACCGCTCGCGAGGTGACCCAGATCCACCTCGGCGGTGGCACTCCGAATTTCCTCAAGCCCGAACAGATTGACCGTCTCTTTGCCCTTCTGCGCAGTGGTTTTGCCATCGCCAATTCCTGCGAATTGAGCGTGGAAATGGCTCCGAACTACCTCACGCAAGCGCATGTGGATGCATTTCAGCGAGCCGGGCTGAGCCGAGCCTCATTTGGTATCCAGGATGTGCAACCCGATGTGCAGCGCGCGATCAACCGGGTACAACCCATGGAAAACAATGTACGCGCCATCGAGATGTTACGGGGTGCCGGTGTCAAATCCATCAACATCGACCTGGTCTACGGTCTTCCACTGCAAACCGTGGCCTCCTATCAGAATACCCTGCGCGAAGTGCTCAAGCTCGGCCCCGACCGACTTGCGGTCTTCAATTACGCACATGTACCCCACCTCAAACCTTTTCAAAAACGGCTCGAACAGCATCGCATGCCCGCTCCCGAGGAGAAAATTCAGCTGCTGCTGACCATCATCGAACACCTCTCAAACGCTGGATACGGCTACATCGGCATGGATCACTTTGCCAAACCGGAAGATGAGCTGCACGCCGCCCAGCGGGAGCACCGCCTGCATCGCAATTTCCAGGGCTACACCATTCAGGAAGAAAAGGAGGTCATCGCTCTCGGGATCTCCTCGATTTCGGAAACCCCAAAATCCTACCGCCAGAATCACAAGGATTTTGAATCCTATGCCAAGAGCATTGCTGCAGAGCAATGGCCCATCGCGCGCGGCATCCTGCTCAGCGATACCGACGTACTGCACCGCTCCATCATTCAGTCGATCATGTGCAACCTTCGCCTGGAGGCAGCGAGTTTTCCATCAGGCCAGGCCTCGCAGGTTCAGGCTTTGATGGATCACACCCGCTCCAGACTTCAGGAATTCGAGCAGGATGGGCTGTTGCGCCTGGGATCGACCGGATTTGAGGTCACCGAAACAGGACGCCTGTTCCTTCGCAACATTGCGATGGAGTTCGATGCCTACCTGAACATTGGGGACGCCCGCTTCTCACGAACCGTCTGAGTCGCAGCGTCTCCGTGTAGCGGGAGCTTCCAGCTCGCGCTTGCCAGACGTGCATTTCACAGCTGGAGAAAAGAACTCCACTCCAAAGGGGTTGCCATTTTCTCCTGAATGCGGCAACCTGTCACCATGCCGTTGAGGCGTCCTCCTCAGTCTGCCTGCGCAGGCACCTCTCGTTCACCCACTGCCTCCCACGGATTTGCCCTTATGGCAACCCTGGCCATGCTTGGGCTTGTGGTGGCGTGCATGCTCACGTTCAGCAGCTTGATGCGTCTTCAGGTTGACCGGGTTGAATTGCAGACTCATCGCAAGCTCGCCCGGCAAAATGCCCGCGTTGCGCTCGATCTTGCACTGGCGCAGCTGCAGCGCCATACCGGAACTGACCGCGTGATCACATTGCCCGCTGCCACCCTGCTCGATACAACCCCATCCACGCTGGAGGTTACCGGGGTCGAACACCCATACTGGACCTTGGCACTTCATGTTCCCTCTGGAACTTCTACCTGGCTTGTTTCAGGAGCTTCGCAGGCCGATCCACAAGCTCCGCTCTCCGATGAAGAAGCGATCCGGCTCGTCGGTCCCGGCAGTGCTGACCCCACAGAGCCGGATACCTGGGTCTACGTTCCACGGGTGCAACTGCCTGAGCTGCACACCACTCCAGGTTCTGAAACCCAAGGCTTTCAGGCATACGCATACTGGATTGGGGAACTCAACACACGGGCATCCCTGGCCTTGACTGATCCCCTGAGCGATCATTCCGGGATGACTGTGGAACAGCGCAGCTTTCTACAGCTGTCTCAACAGCGACGTTCCGCGCTGGAAGCGTGGCATTCCGAAACTCCCCTGCCCGACTCTGATAATGTGAGGGATCAGATGGCACGCACCGAGGTCGATGCACAGTTGTTTTTCCTGAATCAAAACCGCGAGGCATTACGCAAATCCTACCACGATGTCACCACTCGCACCTACTCCGTGCTGAGCAATTCCATCGACGGTGGACTCAAGGTGAATCTCACCGATCCTGATGCAGAGGTGCTCGGATTCACTCCGCAAATACGCGACGCCCTTCAGCCGAGACTCGACCCGAACTCCGAAGCTCTCCGCATCCCGGGTGATGATCCGGACAACGCCTTCCCCATCAATGGAGACCTGCCTGCCGGGCAACTGATTTCCCACACCCCTCCCATTCTCACCGAATTCTGTCTGTCGATGGGGATTTTCCACACCCAAAGCGACCGTCGCCACCGTCTGCGCTATCACCTGCACTCCGAATGGTTGAATCCCTATCCCCATGAGATGGGATTCCGGAGTAAGCGACCGTTTCTCATTCTGGTGGACCAACTTCCACGGCTCGAAGTTCTGAATGAGAGCAGCGGTGAGGGATTCATTGTCGACCTCAACGCATTCAATCCCGACTTCCGCTACAACGACCCAAGTCAAAGCAAAATTCACGCATGGATGGAATTTGACCGACTCTCGACTTCACCCCGACGGGAAGCGACCTACGGTATCGATGCCGGACAGGTTTACCGCATGAGCGAACCCGACAAGGTGCGGCAGCCTCAGGGTCTCGCACGCACCCTTCAGGAAGCTCCGAACCTCTGGCGCTGGGGAGGGGCACAGGCCCCCGAGGCTGGTGCACGCGAGCCGAACAGAATCTACGGTGACGATGTCATGCGCATCCGATCGCTTGACCCTGTTCGGCTCCGGCTCTCGGTTCTGCCCCTGTCCAACGAAGCACGCATACCGGACGATCAGCACCCCGACTCCTTTGCCGAGCAATCCGGGGCGTTGCTGCAGTTCAAAAACATCGCCTTCCCGGACATCGACCTGCGACTCAGTGGAAGCAACTACTCCCGCTCCACCAGTGGATCGTTCAATCCCAACGACTATCGGCTCGCATTCCATTTCAAGCTGAACGAGCGCGATGCGCGCATCTGGCAAACCCTGTCGGAGGCGCATTCGCTGCGCGACACCCAGATTGATTTTGCAGATACACTCACACGATCCGTGTATGAGATCTTTGATGCAGCAGCTGCTGCACGCAGCAGCGACCCACTCACCGAACAGGAACGATTCTGGGACGACAGTGACCGCACAAACTCAAATCCGCCCAATGCCGAAGCATGGCAATTTTTCCTCTACGACATTCCCTTGTGGCAACCGGTTTCTGCGGCTGCACTGTCACAACTTCACTTTCACGATTACCCACATCCCTGGATAGGTTCACCCCGTGCGAGCCATTCTCCGCTCAACGGGATTTGGGATCGTGCGTTTTTCTCCGGTTCCGCACTCCGTAACTACCCAACCCATTCCCAAGTCTGGAATTCCAAGGCTGCCCACGTCCGCCGGTTCCAGAACCTTCGCCTGGTGCCACTTCCCGACAAAACGGGCACTTTCCCTGACGAATCGACGGTGACCTCTGCCATCGGGGCAGCACATTGCCTCATGGAAGGTGGATTCAACCTCTTCTCTGCATCCCCACTGGCATGGATGATCACGCTCAAACATGCAATGCCTGTAGGCAGTTTGCCGGGCTGGATCAGTTCTGACGCAGGCAGTCCGTCGATTCCAAACACCTTCGCACGACTGCCACACGCTGCTGCCTACCTCCATAGCGGTCGCAGTGACAGCACCCTACCGGACGAGCAACGCAATCGCATGCTCTACCGACAAGCAGTGCGTGCGCTGGATGGTGTTCCAGGCGATGCTGACATCGATCTTCGCGCACTGGCTGAACAAATCGTGCTGGAGATTCGCCAGGCGGTTGCCTCTGCGCCATCGCCCGCATTGCCGATTCATTCCCTTCAGGATTTCATCAATCTCGGAATCATCGAGCAGGCCATCACCAACACCCAACGTCCCGGCGATGGGCGCGGCCTCAACCACGATGCCATCGAAGGAACCCGCGACGGAGACATCGATCCACTCAATCCCGGATTCCTGCGCCAGAGCGATGTGCTCGCACGAGTGGGCAGCCAACTGACGACTCGCAGCGATTCCTTTGTCGTGCGCTGCTACGGTGAGAGCGCTGGCGAGGGTTCGAGTCGCCCGATTGCACAAGCCTGGGCGGAAGCGGTGGTGCAGCGCATTCCTGAATATGTGCGACCTGAAGAACCTGCTCATGCTGCTGCAACTCACACTGCCAACGTCATCGAAGGTCGGCGATACCGCATCCTCCACTTTCGTTGGTTGCAACCCCATGAAATCTAACTCCTCATGCTCCTGCCTCTCATCACGACCTCACATTGCTCCCCCTGCACGCTGGCAACGCAGCACCCCTATGGGTTCTGGTGCAAACTGTGGATCATCGTTCTTTGCAGTGTTTGCGCTGCTTCAGGTGCCAGCAGCACTCCCGAATTGCGTGAGTTTCAGTTTTCGGTCTATTCCATCGGGCAGGCCAACTGGCACGGTATCTACTACCAACCTCATCCCAATGCCTTTCGCCCCGTGCAATTCTGGACGCATGAGCGCTCCCTCCCCCACGCCTATATGGGGACGCTGCCGCTTCAGTTCTTTCATCGAAAACCCGATTCCGATTCTCCAGACGGTTATGCCTACCAACCCATCGCAAGCGTACAGCCTCCGATGGATTCCCATGCCTTTCTGATCGTTTTTATTGCCGATTCCTCAAATTCACAGCCCCACTTCCACCTCCACGCATTGGATGATCGCGAACCCGCCTTTCCCATCGACACACTGCGCATCTTCAACGCAACAGACAGGGCTCTCGAAGGGATTTTTGGACAGCAACCTCTGAAACTTCAACCCGGTATCTCCGCTCCCCTTCCCCTCCAGTCGTTCTGGGGCAAAGAGACCCGAATCGGACTCGCATGGCACGACGAGGGACGATTGCAGAGAGTGTTTCACAGCAAATATACCTTCTACCCGGGTTATCGGGAACTCCTGTTTTTGCTCCCGATGGGCAAGGGTACAACCTTCCGTGTGCGCTCCCTGCGCATTAGCGAACATCGGGAAACCTTGCATCCGCCCCCACCCGATCTGCGCGATCATACGGACGGAGGCAGTCACCAACGGTAAACGCTCAAATCAGGTGCTGCAGCATCAAACTGGCCAGCATCAGGGTGATGAAAAATCCAAACGCATCTGCCAGTGTCATCACAAACGGCCCCGACGCCAGCGCAGGATCCTGCTTTGCCCATTTTAACGCCATCGGAACACAGCCCCCCAGCACCACAGAAATGATGCTGTTGAAAAACATGGCTCCTCCGACAACCAGTCCCAGATAAAAATTCCCCTTCCAGAGCGAGACCACCAGGCCGAGGATCGTTCCCAGACAGAGTCCGAGAATCACCCCCACACTGAACTCCTGAAACAGCACACGCATGATCTCCCACGGTTTGACGAGACCCAATGAGAGTTCACGGATACTCACCGCTACCGCCTGATTCCCAGATGAACCACTCATGTTGGCCACCACTGGCAGAAATGCCGCAAGAATGATCACCTCCTGGATCACGTGATCAAAAAATGCAATCACGGTGGAGGCTGCCAAACTGAGCAACATCCCGATCACTAGCCAGGACAAGCGACGCTGTGCACGTTCCCAGAAGGGCATGCTTCGCAGTTCTTCCTCCCCGCTCAGACCGCTCACTTTCAGAAAATCCTCAGTTGCCTGCTCTCCAACGGCCTCTTCAACTGCCGCACGTCGCACCACTCCAACCAGCCGTTCATGCCGATCCACCACGGGGATGCCGAGCAATTCATGGGATTCAAACAGCCGTCGCAGGTCGACCAGACCCTCATCCGTTTTCACCTTGATCGGATCCCGGGTCATCAAACTGCCCACTTTCACATTGTCTCTGGACAACAACAACTCCCGCAGTTTCAGCACACCCTTCAAGCGGCGGTCTTTGCCCGTGATGTAGATGTATCCCACATCGTAGTCGGCATAGACATCGCGGTTCTTTCGCAAGTCCTCCAGCAACTGTTGCGTGGTGACGCCCTCGTTGAACGAGAGAAAC
The DNA here is from genome assembly GCA_040224245.1 of Puniceicoccaceae bacterium. Classification (NCBI taxonomy): domain Bacteria; kingdom Pseudomonadati; phylum Verrucomicrobiota; class Opitutia; order Puniceicoccales; family Puniceicoccaceae; species Puniceicoccaceae bacterium. The sequence goes on from JBEGIR010000032.1 coordinate 44,046, forward strand.
TCGGTGATCATGATGCCACCCGCAGTGCTCCACTCGTAGTTGATCAGGCGTCGTGCATCTGACGCCTCCTTCGGATCCATTTGGGAGAGGATCGCCTCAGCGTCCTCCTTGTCCATTTCACCGAGAATGTCCGCCTGTTCATCACTATCGAGTTCGTCGACAATTTTGGCAGCCGATTCAATTGGCAGATCCTCGATGATGTCCACCGCCTGCGCCTCGGAAATCAGCCCCAACAACTCGGCACCCTGTTCGGGTCCGATGAGATGCATCACCAGAGATACTTCTTCATCGCTCAGTCGTGAAAGCAGACGACCGATCTCATTGGCGGGCAGTCCGTGGATCCAGGATACAATGGCTGTACCATCGCGGGCTTCGATCAAGGAGCGGATTTCAGCCCAGGCATCCTTAGGTTCTGTAAGTTCGACACTCATCACGATGGAGGGTTGACCCGGACATTACGAACCAGGTACACACCTTCTGCTACACAATCTGAATCCGATCCGGGGTCAAATACCAATGCATGCCGGATGTGCGAATTTCGCAAAACGATCCCTCAGTAGTCTGCCTTCACTCCCCGTTGACTTTCCTCAGCCCGCGATCAGGATGACAACCCCCGATCGCAACTGAATCTCGGGTGGAGCAGTCCGGTGGATACTGTTTCATTTCGCTACACAACCGGATCCGGTGCGGTCGCCGATCCTGGACAACAGGCGATTGGTCTCTCCAATATTCGCTTTTCACAGTATCAGGCAGTACCCGAACCTGGAACGATCCTGATCGGCGCCCTCTCCGGAGTGGCTGTGATCGGCTATTCGATTCGACGCAGGCGAAAACCAAAGAGCCATTTGCTGCGCTGACTTGCACAGCTTGGGTTCGCTCACCGCTGCGATGCCTGCAAAGCGAATCCCAGCAGGGCATCCACAGTGGGTTGCGCAAATCATTGACCTCCACTAAAATCTGGATGTGATGGAATGAGCATTCGATTTACCCGCAAAATGCGTCAAACCGATCCCATCCGCACTGCCCAACGCCGCCAGCAAATCATGGACGCCGCGATGCAGTGCTTCAAGGAGCGCGGCTTTCACGCAGCCAGTATGGCGATGATCTGCAAGACGGCGCACATGAGCCCGGGTCACGTTTACCACTATTTCGACAGCAAGGAGTCCCTGATCCGGACCATTGTGGAGGAGGATTCCAACAAAGCCGAACTTCGAGTGCAGGCGATGCTAAATAGCGCCAATCTACTTGAGTCGATTCTCAACGAATTTGAACACATCTCCACTGATCGATACCGGATCTCCGGTGTGCTCAATGCAGAAATCACAGCCGAATCCGTTCGCAACCCGGAGATCTACACCATCCTGTCCGAACGAAATCAACGCATCGTGCAAAACATTGTTCGAGTCCTGAACCTTGCAAAATCGAAAAACCAGATTCGACAATCACTGGACAGCGAGGGTTTTGCCATTGTGCTCTTTACTCTGATCGAGGGATGGACGACCCGCATGGACACCTGTCATGCCAGCCCCGGAGTCGATGTGAACCAAACTCTGCGCGAGATGCTCAGTACGATGTTAAGTCCGAACCATTCCGGCACCGGATCAGCTTGATCTTCATCAGACCCCGTCAATTCGAAACCCCATCGCGCGAGGTGGATTCGCTTCCAATCATAGCCCCTGATTCCACCCTGCCTTGCAGCGCAAGGCCCGCCCAAATGGTGAGCAACATCAGCAGAGGAATTCCCATTTCCAGAACCTCTTCCATCGTCGTTGCAATAAAATTGAGGTCACCGGAGAGTTCAATACCCACACCAGCAAGTTTTCGAGCCAACCCGTCAAGGCTCTTGGACACCACGATCAGTGCTCCCGTCAGAAAAACGCCGATTCCCACAACCGACCGCTGCCATAGCAATGCAAAAAACTGAAAGAAGTGACGCTTGAACAGCAGGATCAGGACCCAGAGAAAAAACACCGTCACCGCAACACCAAACACCTTTTCCGATAGCGCTACATCCGGACTGACATAGAAGCGGGTTTTGGTAATCCCCATCGTGGTAAATCGAGTATGGAAATCCAGTTCCCTCAACGCAAACATCGCCATGAGGGCGAGAAATGGCCAACTCCACTTGAGATCCGCCGCCTTCGTCTTGACCAGCCAGTAGCCTCCAGCCAGCGCATACAACGCAACCGTCATCATCTCGATCGGACCATCCTCCCGGAGCAAGCGAATCGCCTGGGCAGTGTCCATGATGAGCAAAACGGCAATGATCGCGCCAAGCAAGAGAAGGGTCCCCGCAAGCGCAGTGAAAAAACGGATGTTGTTGGATGCTTGAGTCATAATCGCGGGCTGAGTCACCGAAAGGATTGTGAATCGTAACATAACCGACCCAAAGTTACAATTCTGTCAATTCTTTTGTAAAACGATCATTCTAATAATAAATTTACACGCCTCCTGTGTCAGCTATTGCTCTGTCTTCACACGCCTGATCACTCACCTTTTTTGTCCGGTCCATTTGAAATTCAGTCCGTCCCGCCCTAACCTTTTCCCTTCAAGCACTATCAACCCAAAAACAATCCTATGATGAACCGTCGCCATTTCCTGCAATCGAGCCTTGGAACTGCAGCCCTGCTTACCCTCACCCCTTCCCTGATCCCATTGCAGCGCAGCCATGCTGGCACGAAGGGCCTGAAATTAAGCTTGCCCAACCTCGCTTACGCACACGATGCGCTCGAGCCAGCCATCGATACCCTGACCATGCAAATCCATCATGGGAAACACCATCAGGGCTACATCAACAATTTCAATCGCACCCTCGAATCCTGGACAGACTCTGCTGCTTACGAATCCCTCGAATCCCTGTTCGCCCACCTGCACGAGCTTCCCGAAACCGTTCGCACTGCCGTTCGCAACAACGGTGGCGGAGCCTGGAATCATGAGCTCTTCTGGCGCTGCATGACGCCTGAACACGGCACAAGTCCATCCGGCAAACTCGCACAAGCCATTGCCCGTGACTTTGGCACGCACGACGCCCTGAAAGCGGAATTTTCCAAAGCAGCCGCCACTCGCTTCGGTAGCGGCTGGGCCTGGCTGTGCGCTGACACCAATCACCGCCTCTTTGTCAGCTCCACACCCAATCAGGACAACCCGCTCATGGCCTCATTTGTGGATCAACCCGGCATCCCCCTGCTCGGAATCGACGTCTGGGAACACGCCTACTATCTCCACTACCAAAACCGCCGCTCAGACTACATCAGCGCCTTCTGGGACATCATCAACTGGAACACCGTCTCCGAGCGATACGAGCAGCTTCTCACCCACTCTCCTCAGCATTAATCCTCGACAATTTCTCCCATTTTGCTTTGAACTCAACTCCTCGCGTGGGTCCCCATAGTTCAATGGATAGAACCGCAGTTTCCTAAACTGTTAATCCGAGTTCGAGTCTCGGTGGGGGCACCAGCCCACAACGAGACGAGAACTCGAAGAGTTCGTACCGAGGATTCCGACGCCAGGCGGAAGCCGACACAAGCGCAGCGCCAATCGAGGTGGGGGCACCAGCCCACAACGAGACGAGTTCACGATTCCGACGCCAGTCGGAAGAGAAGGCCTGCAACTCGAAGAGTTCGTACCGAGGATTCCGACGCCAGACGCAAGCCGACACAAGCGCAGTGCCAATCGAGGTGGGGGCACCTCTGCCACATTGGTCACCAATTTTGTGCTTCTGGGATTGCGACGAATTCTGAATTCGACTTCGCAGCAATTCGGACTTGTTTTGATGCCTACGAAATCCGTACACCCGTTTCGGAGAACCGCTATCCCGTCAACCATGTGTATCCGATCACCCAACGGCACTCGCGCCAGCGTTATAAACAGTCTTCTACTCACAGTGCTCGCAGTGCTTGCCTTGTGGATTTGCGTGAGCACGCTCACAGGCACGTTCGCCTACCTGTACCCCTCACTGTTCTGGGATCAATGGGACTTGTACCGATCCTACCTCGACTATCAGGCTGCGGAATCGTTCTGGACCTGGGTCTTTGCGCCACACAACGGTCACCGAATTTCCTTCACCCGTCTGATTTTCCTGCTCGACTTGCACACAACGGGTGCGACCCACTGGATGCCCGTGTCCATCATGGTCCTCGGTCAGTCGCTGCTTGCGTTTGGCATCTGTTGGCCTGCCTGGAAATACCTCCAGTCTTGGAGGGCAAAGGCGGCTGTGACGTTCATCGTTTGCATGCTCCTGTTTTCAGCAACCCAACTGGAAAACTTCACCTGGTCCTTTCAAACTCAGTTCATTGGGGTGTTTCTCTTCGCATTTCTCAGTTTTCAACAGGCGGATCGTTATCTCCTTTCCCCCTCCCGGCTCGCTTGGAGTGGTGCGTTCAGCTGGGGGTTTGCCCTGCTCGCCAGTTTTTCAATGGCAAATGGAGTGTTGGTCTGGCCAGTACTGGGCGTAGCCGCACTCCTGCAACGGCGGTGGGTCTACGGATTTGCAAGTCTGGTGCTGTTCATCCTCATCGTTGTTCCCTATTTTCTCCCGGTGATTCAAAGTCAGTCGGCATCCCATGTGCCCATCGGAAGTGCGGCTCCCGATTTTGAGTTCTTTCGCTTTTGGATGGTCTATCTGGCAAATCCGCTGGGCAAAGCGAGCCTTTCATTGGCCACGAACTTTGGTGCTCTCACACTGGTGCTTACCCTGTTTGTGGGTCATCGCATGCTTTCGCGCGATAGCGAAGTCCGTCGAGCCGCGCAACGTGGCTCTTCATTGCTCTACATGGCCGTTTTTGTGCTCGGCTCCGGTCTGATGACCACCCTGGCACGAGTCGACCGCGGTCTCATCAACGCAACCTCCGAACGCTATACAACCGGGGCCTTGATACTGATCGCCTGCCTCTGTGTCTACGGCTCGATTCAATGGTCCTTCCTGTGTCGGAAGCGCTGGATGTGCTGCCTCATCAGTACGTGGTTTGCCATGTCAGTCCTTTACCTTGGATACCTGATGCATCTCCAGAACTTCTATCTGCATCACTACGGCATTCAATTCCGACACAAGCAGCTCGCCCTCAACGCCCTGCAAAACCAGTGCATCGATGATTCAGTCACTCCTTTTGTGTATCCTGAGTTGCGACGGCATCTGCCCGCCCTTCGCAGCTTGACCTCTCAGGAAAAAAAAGGTGCACACCAACTGCCCGACACCCTCAAATTTGGAGAGCAAACCGTCCCGTTTTCGGACATGCAAATTGACGCACACGCTCTTCTGCGGGAGGACTTTGATTCCGCTCCGCGAAAACTGGTCATCTATGGCAGCATTCCTGCATCGGCTGAACTGGGGCTTGAACGCCTCTACTTCACCGACTCCTCCGGAGAACTGCTCGGCACAGGATTCGCAGTCCGGCGGCTGCCAGACCATAAACCGTTCAACCAGTTCGAGCCTCAGCCCGGCTCTCACCTTTTTTATGGTCATGCAAACCGCAGTCTGGCAGATGCAACTGCACTGATCTGCGTGCAACGAGGAAATCGCTTCGTCCCGCTGGCGCGCTTGAACAACCTGCAAATCGAACAACAACCCATGGTTTCCCTGCGCAAGTTCAGTGCCGATGGCTTACAGGTGACGCGCATCCTGAAATTGCATCCGGGATCGCATTGGACGCAGCCGGGAATTTTCCCGGGTATTCCCAAGCCGGAGGGAGTAAACGAAATTTGGGGTTCCTGGAGCGGTTCCGACGCCAACACTGGCAGTATGGAGATGGAAATTGAGGTCACCCCCGGGCAACGCCAACTCCTACTGCCTTACCTCTCCGGTCCCGCCATTCCGGACGCTCGCATTGAAGTGCGCAGTAATTCCTCCACTGCACAGATCTTTGAGCAGTTCGCACTCCCCTTATCTCCCGAACGCTGGAGTCTCGTCGCAATCAACATCCCGCCCCACAGCAAATCCGTGATCCTTCGCATTGAAGAATCCGGTTCGATGTGGGGGCAATGGATTGGGATCGCCGCTCCGTATGTGCGATGATTCGATTAGCAGCCTGAGTGCCCTCAGCGTTCTCCCGTCACACGATACTCGTCAAAATCCGAATATCCACCCAGTGACTCAGTTGCGTAGTGGAACAGCCCAAAGCGATAGCCCATGAAATGGGGCAAGGTATAGCGCATCTGCAGCTCTGGTCCGATGCGGGTCCAGGGGTCGCGATCACTCAGTCGATAATAGAAGGTTGCGATGTCCTTACGGTCCTCAAAATCACCATCAATGCGCAGCTCCACCGAATCCACTCCTGCAGGCAATGCCGCTTCGGCCACAATGACGGCTTCACTTTCGGGCACCTGCTCAACAACCAGGTGAAACCCATGCTCCCGTCGCTGCACCCCGATCCATCCGTAGTGGCGCTGCAGGGCAATCAACCCTGCACGATCTCCCACTTGCAGTCCTTTCAGATCCAACCGTGTGGATGCGCTGGAGAATGGCCCAAAGGTGCGCTGTGTCAGCATGTTGCGGGCTTCCAGCACATGCGCATCCAGACGCACACTTCGCAGGCGAAGGTGCCCAGGACGCTCCGTGAGGGACCAACCCTCTCGCACGGGGTTGTGATTCCACTGCCAGGCAAGCGGAAAATCGGGATCCCCGGCTGAACGGTCAAAGGAATCACTCGTCACGATATTGCCAAGGGGTTGCTCTGGAGCGGACATGGGCAGGGTGTCCGGGGCCTTGCCGTCCACGCCAATCACGGGCCAGCCATCCTGCCATGTCATCGGAACCAGGTATGGAATGCGTCCCACTGCACCATAGTCGCGAAACAGGTAGGCATACCAGTCGCCCTCGGGCGTATCGATGATGCTGCCCTGGGCAATGCCGCGATCCTTGAATGCCACTCGTCCCTCCCAGGGACCCTGGATGGATTTTGCGCGATGCACCAGCACGGTTCGCATGTCCTCACGTGGCCAGGTGATGTGAAAGAGGTAGTACCATCCGTTCACCTTGATCAACTGAGAGCCTTCCGCCGATAGCCCCGGTGTTCCACCTGCAACCAGGGTTGCGTTTTCAATGATCACTTTTTCTTCCGTTCCCGCTTTGATGCCGCGCGCGCCTGGATTCAGTTCCACCAGTCGAATCGAACCGGCTCCATAAATCATGTAGACCCGTCCATCGTCATCAAACACCAGGGTATGATCGTGCAGCATCGGCTCGAACTCAAAGGACTCCCATTGCCCACTTTCGATGTCGTCGGTGGTGAAGACGTGAGTTTTGCCGCTCGTGCTGGAAAACGTAGTAGCGTAATAGGTGCCCTCGTGGTAACGCAGGCTGCTTGCCCAGGAACCTGCCCCGTATGCCCGCTCTCCTTCTTCCAGGCGCATCTTGGCATTGTCCACCAGTGTATCATAGGCATAGCTCACAAGATCCCAGCTGACCAAATCCTTCGAACGCATGAGGGGAAGCCCGGGGTTCATGTGCATGGTCGTGCTGCTCATGTAATAGGTATCCTCCACACGCACCATGGCGACGTCGGGTACATCCATCCAGAGGATGGGGTTTTGCGCGGGTTCGGCGGCAGCCGCTACAGCTGGCAGTGACAGCATCAAGCCGCAAAAAAACTTCACTGTTGTCGTTGTTTTCATGGTTCGTCTTTCGTCTGGATTGTTAAAGTTCCGGGTTGGAGTCCGTCCGCATCAGCCGGAGATCAAACACGCCTCCCGCCAATCCCTCCTGAGCACGGAAGGTCACCCGCAAGGGACCATCCGCCGACTGGAGCAGCTTCTCGGGCACCGGATAGCGCACCCGGTATAATCCGAGAGCTGCATCTCCGGCTGCCACCTGCGTTGCAATGGCTTCACCATTCATGAGAATCGCAAACTCGCGATTTTCGTCCCCGCCCCAATAGGTTACCTCAAGCTCCACCTCCGTCATCCCGCGAGGGTCGAGCACATAGGAAAATTCCCGACCGTGGCGCCAGCGTTTGCCATCGAGAATTCCGGTTTCACTTTCGACCGCTTCAAATCCATGCTCCACCTCTGATTGCTGTTCACCAATTGCCACACGGTCCAGTGTCGCTGCCTCTCGCAGTGCCCGTTCGCGCTCGGTGGCGGCGAGCTGCTCCTGACGCTCCTTGATCGAGGTCACAGACAGTCGCTGCCATACCAATTGATACCGTTGATCGTGCAGTCCGAAGAAGGGGCGCAATTGCAGTCCGCCTTCCGGCTCTGGAACAAGTGCCCCTCTCAAGCGAAATGTCAGGGGTTCGCCCGAAGGATCCGGATCCAGACACGCTGCAAGATCCGTCACTTCCTCGCGAAGCACCGGCACCTGATCGAGCGGCACGACGGGTCCATGTGCCACGTGTCCCATGCGACTGTCATCGGCACGCAATCCTGTCAGATCCTCTGTTCCCGATGGAGCCGCCATCACCAGCGGACCGTAGAGCAGGGAAACCCAATTGGAACCGTCGGGCAATGTCTCGGTATGCAGTTGCATGGGCAATTCAACCTCTACCCGGTCTCCATCACTCCAAGTCCGCTCGATCTCCACATAGGAAGAGGGCATCGACTCGATATCCAGCGGTGCTCCGTTGAGGGTGATGCGCAGTTCGTTCGCCGGCACCCAGGACGGATGTCGAAGTCGCAGGGCAATGGACTGGGGTGCTTCGAGGGCAAACTGGAAGCGGGTTTGCGATTCGTAGGGGAAGCGAGTGTCCTGCACCAGTTGTCCTCCCTGCTTCAACTGCAATTCCGATGCGATGAACAGGTTCACGTAGATACCGCCATCCTCCGCTACGGAATAGATGAAATCTCCATACTTTCCGGGATTTTCCATGCCACTGCCCACACAGCACCAGAAACACAGTTCTGGTTCCGAATAGACACGATAGTGCTGTGGACGCAGGGGTGTGAAATACACGTATCCGGGATGATCGGGGTGGATCGACGCGAGGATGTGGTTGTAGAGAGCGCGCTCATAGTAGTCCGCATAGCGTGCCTGAGGTTCTGCCTCAAACAGCTGTTGAGTGAGGCGCAGCATGTTGTAGGTGTTGCAGGTTTCCGGACCCTGGCGATCCTCCACCACTTCCCGAAAATCAAAGGGATCGTTAAAATGTTCCCGCACACTATTGCCGCCAAATGCGACACTGCGGCGCTGCGTAACCGTCTCCCAGAAAAACTCGGCACCCTGCATCGCGCGTTCGTCTTCGGTCAACGCCCCAACCCGGGCCAGTCCGATCACTTTGGGAATCTGCGTGTTCGCATGCATGCCGGTCAGTTCATCCCTTCTGTCCATCAGGGGTTCAAGGATCGCGCGATGATGGGTACGTTTGGCCACTTCGAGATATCGCTGCTCACCTGTGATCGCATACAAATCCGCTAGCACTTCGTTCATGCCACCGTGCTCCGAACGCAGCATATCCTGCACTTGCGCATCGCTGAGCTGAGACATCAATTCCACCCACCAATCGCCAAGATTCACCAACAGCTGTCGCGCAACCGGATGGTGCAACGCCGTCCATGCATCACGAAGCCCAGCAAAGGTCTTGTGAATGTTATAGAGCGGTACCCAGCGGTTGTTCAGTCCAAATCCATGGGCCTCGATCTTGCCCTCAGCAATTTCCTGCCAGAGCGCAAACCCATCAGGAACACCTCCGATGTAGCCCGTGCCGCCTGCCTGTTGGCAGCGCTCCAGCTCGGCCAGCATCGAGTCGAGTCGCTTGCGCAATTCCCCCTGCGCGTTATCTCCCCCCGACGCCACCATGAATGCAAGTGCGGAGAGATAGTGCCCCGCTGTGTGTCCATCCAGCCCGGATGACTCCCAGTTGCCGTAGGGCGGTTGTTTGGGTTCGAGTCCCGCCTCTCTCAGAAAGGGAGCCAGCAGGCGATCCGGATCGTGTGCGAGCAGATAGTCGCGGTTGGCCTGCATCGCATCGTAAAACACGCCTGGACCCAAAGCCACGCGGCTGGCATGGGTGCCATCCCCACAGACCGAACAGGCTTCACTGTGCGTGTGCGCTGCTGTGGGACTCGCCCAAAGCAGTGTGGGCAAAAGGGCCATGGTGAACACTCGCAGGGTACGCACAGGCTTACGGTCAATCTGGGGAATTTTCATGACTTCAAAAGGGGGTTGCGGTGATGCACGGTGATCGAAACCACTCGGTCGATGTTGGGAAGAAGAGCTTGTTCTGAATCCTGTGTATTGAAAACGTCGGGGTTGGTGAACGGTAAAGTGATCTTCCATCTGAGATCGAAGGAGGCTCACCAGCTGTGGTTCTTATGTATGAATCAATTTCAACCCGATCCTGCTTTGCCCGGAAGGGGTGAATTCCTAACATCGATGATGTCGCTGCGTCCCGGTGTCACCCTGCCAGGCCAGCATGAAACCCAACCCCGAATCCCATCATCCATGTCAATGACCCTACTGTACCGACGTTTGCTGAGCGTCGTCCTTTGCGCTGCCGGACTCGTCGGCATGACCCTGACCGCAGAGCGCATGCGTTTAAACGACGACTGGGCCTTTGCGCTCGGCCACGCCTCCGATCCCGCACAGGATTTTCAACACGCTACCGGTTACTTTTCCTATCTCGCCAAGACTGGCTTCGGCGACGGCCCCGCCAGTACGGCGTTTGATGATCGCACCTGGCGACGTGTCAACTTGCCACACGATTGGGCGATTGAGGTGCCTTTCGACCCGCGTGGCAGTCACAGCCACGGTTACAAAGCCATGGGGCCGGGATTTCCCGAAACCAGCGTGGGATGGTACCGTAAGCAGGTTTTTATCCCGGAGTCGGATCTGGGAAAAAAGATCTATGTCGAGTTCGATGGCATTTATCGGGATGCCGATGTGTTCATCAATGGATTTTTTGTCGGCAATGAACCCAGCGGATATCTGGGCCAACAACATGACCTCACAGACTATCTCAACTACGGCGGGAACAACGTGATTGTCGTACGGGTGGATGCCTCCATGGAGGAGGGATGGTTCTACGAGGGAGCTGGTATCTATCGCCATGCATGGCTCACCAAAAAACATCCGCTCCATTTTGTGAAGGACGGAGTCTGGGTGAATCCGCAATTGAGCGCCAACTCCTGGACCGTGCATCTGCAATCCGAAGTGAAAAACCACCTGCGCGAGTCCGCAGCATTCACGGTGCACTACCGCATCCTCAATGCAGCTGGTGAAGTAGTGCATTCGCATGAATCCGCTCAGCACCCTCTCGATGCCGGAGAAATGGTAGTGGATCATTCCGATCTGCATCTGGCTTTTGATCCCGATCTCTGGTCCATCAAATCCCCCACGCTCTATCGCATCGAGGCGGATATCATGCTCGGCGATGAGTTGACGGATAGGTTTTCCACCGACTTTGGATTTCGCACCCTCGAATGGGATCCGGATCGCGGGTTTTTTCTGAACGGAAAGTCCGTCAAAATTGTCGGCAGTAACAACCACCAGGATCACGCGGGTGTCGGCGCAGCGATTCCCGACAGTTTGCAGGAGTGGCGGCTGCGCCAGCTCATGGCCATGGGTCACAATGCCTACCGCACTTCGCACAACCCGCCCACCACGGAACTGCTGCAGGCCTGCGACCGACTCGGTATACTGGTGATCAATGAAACACGCCTCATGGGCATCAACCCCTACCACTTCAGACAGCTCGAGCGTCTGGTGCGGCGTGACCGCAACCACCCCAGCGTCATCCTCTGGGGGCTTGGCAATGAGGAGTGGGCCATCGAGGGCAACATCAAGGGAGCGCGCATCACCCAAACCATGCAGGATTTCTGCCATCGCCTCGATCCCACGCGCTATGCCACCGTTGCCATCAGCGGTGGATGGGGAGGCATCTCCCAAGTCGTGCAGGTCGCCGGAGTCAACTACATTGGCCAGGCCGATCCCGACCAGCAACACAAGGACTATCCCTGGCAAATCATCCTCGGAACCGAAGAAACCACCACCCAGCAAACCCGTGGGATCTATGTGCGAGACGACGAACGCTGCCACCTGCCCCCACTCGAGGACGGCAGCTCCCGTGGAAATTGCGAAATCGGCTGGAAATATTATGCCGAGCGGGATTGGGGAGCGGGTGTGCTCTTCTGGACCGGATTTGACTACCGTGGTGAACCCACGCCTTTTGGCTATCCGGCGATTGCTTCGCAGTTTGGCATTCTTGACACCTGCGGATTTCCCAAGGACAGTTTTTACTACTTGAAATCCTGGTGGACCGATGAACCGGTACTGCATCTCTTCCCTCACTGGAATTGGCCGGGTCGGGAAGGCGAAAGCATCGAAGTGCGCCTGCACAGCAACTGTGCAAATGCCGAACTCTTCCTGAACGAACGCTCACTGGGGTCGCAGGACATGCCAGTCAACGGACACCTCGCCTGGCAGGTTCTCTACGAGTCCGGTGACTTGAAGGTGATCGGCACCTGGGCAGATGGTTCGAAGCGCACGGAAAGCGTGAGCACCACCGGTTCCGCCGCACGCATCGAGCTGATCGCGGATCGCACCCAGCTCGCACCCGACCGCAATGAGGTCGCCATGGTCACCGTTCGCGTGCTCGATGAGGCCGGTCGCGTCGTCCCCACCGCTGAAGATCTGATCCATTTGGAAGCATCCGGAGTCGGCGAAATCCTCGGCGTCGGCAACGGGAACCCCTCATCCCTCGAGGCAGATGTCTACGTCGAACGCGTCTGGGGTGAACCCATTGGCGAATGGACCGCACCCAATCCCGCCGACCCGGACACCGCCATTCTCTGGGAAACCCAGTTCGATGCACCCAACGTAGAGGACAACACCTCCGTCACACTGCTCTTCAATGCGCTTGGTGAAAACCAGCGCATCGTGCTCAATGGCGAGGAATTGGAAGCCGGTACGCTACAACTGGCGCTCGAGGCCGGAAGCCTGAAACCCACCGGAAATCTCCTGCGCATCGAGGCCACACCGTTCCCAGTCTGGCGCGATCGCGAGGGTTTGTTCCAGCTGCACCCCGCCAGTTTCCGCTTTGAACAGGCACCCGAAGCGTGGAAGCGCAAGGTCTTCAACGGCTTGGCTCAGGTCATTCTCGGCGCCACGCCGGAGCAGGGAACCCTCACACTCAAGGCCAGTGCCGATGGGTTGATCAGTGACACGCTGACCGTAGAGATTCGATAACCTTCCAGCGCCCCGGCAACAGCCATCTGTGCTTTTCCGGGGCAGCTTTTCCATTGTTTCATGCAAGGGGTTCAACGCACCCTTCACTCATGCGAATGATTGTTTGAGATACTGAATCCAGGATTTCACAAAACACTGATCATCCATCACGTTTCCGTAGGGTTCGCGTTCACCGCGATGCCGCATCCTGTGAGGTAACTGAGATCTCCGGCTAGCGAAGACCCTACGTTTCTGTTCAGTGAACAAAACCAGAACCCGTATCAAAGTACTGCGATCCATCGGAGCTGCAATAACCCCGACGAGTTGAGGACCCAACCCCTTTTTCCGCTGTTTCGCAGTCTATGTGGGTCAGAGGAGGCTGGCATTCGCCAGCCGATGTTACCTGATTGAGTTGTTTAAACCCTAAAGGGTATAAGCCAAACCGCCTCACTCCTTCAGTGCTGCATCGCGCATCAGGTTTTCCCCGTTCCACAGGCGCACGGACGTCCAGGGCTGAGCGTCTCCGCTCCAGAATGCGTGCTGCGGAGGCAATCCGAGCGGGAGCAGGCCCGTCGCACAAAGGTAGCAGCTCCCCGTCGAGATGTAGGCCTCTCCCAGAGCGGGCTGATGGCCCACCAATCCAATGGTCAACCATCCTCCGGCATCATAAGTGCCCGGTGCCTGCATCAGGCGTAACATCACTGCGGTCATCGCCTCGCGCACCTGCGCGGGTGCAAGGGTTTCAGGCAAGCGTTCCTGCAGAGCCGCCTGCGCCAGGTGCTGAAACGCACCCATGCGGTACACGATGGATCGCCCAATCGCAGGGAAGGTGCCATCGGGAGCAATGAGTCGCTCCTGAATGGCTGCATAACGTGAAAAGCGACGGGCAATCGCTTCCACAGTCGCATCCGAGATCATTGCGTTCGCCTGCATTGTGCTCGCCAAATCCATCAGCATGGGCTGGATCACATAACTGTTGTAATAATCCCAGTGAAACTCGGGTCCATCCCCATACATGCCATCGCCCAGATACCACTCCTTGTGCTTGTTGAGCGGAAGGCTCATGCGCATCTCGTCAAAGGGTAGCCCAAACCTCAGGAAAAATGCCTCCACCATCGCACTGAAGAGCAGCCAATTCGAGTAGTAGGGATTGACCTCGCGCGTCGCGCGCAGGCATCGAACCAGGTGCGCCTGATCCGTCGAATCCAGCGCCTGCCACAAGCGCCGGGGTGCACGCAGCATCGCGTGTGCAAGAAAAGCAGCGTCCACCAGCATCTGCTTCTCCATGCGCGCAAAGAGATAATCGGGGGAATCCGGATCCACAATGGAACGCACGGTCTCCACCGCCTGTTGCCGAAACTGATCTTTCAGCACACGCTCGGACTGCGATCCCACTTCATCACATTCCAGCCAGGGGGCAATGCCCGCCAGCAACCGACCCACCGCTTCCAGATACGTGCACTCACGCTCATCCCAAGCTTCTGGTGATTTTTCAACCGGCATGCGTTGCTTCAGCTCGCGCCCACTGCCCGCCCGCAAAACCGGCGAAGCAATGCCTTCGAGCATCTCTACCCAAAGCTCACGGATCTGCGCGCCACTGCGTTTCGCATCATAACCCTGCTCCTGTGTTTCAGATTTGGGGTTGCCCGCCAGCAATAAACTGCCCCCCGCCATCGCCGGAACCACTTTCAAAAAGGATCGTCGCTGCATCATGAAATGCAATTTTGCGCCAATTCACCGTCCAAAACGAACTTTTTCGCCTCAGACTGTCGGAGCCTCCAAATCAGGGTTGCGCTTTTGCCCAAATCCCAAACAATCACCTGTCTTTTCGTGGGCCCTTAGCTCAGCGGTTAGAGCAGGGGACTCATAATCCCTTGGTCGTCGGTTCGAATCCGACAGGGCCCACCAGCTTTTTCAACTAGCCAGTATTGCATGGATTCGGCACTTGCCGCTATCTCCAGGAGCCGAAGTGACGCTTACTTCCAGCACTGAGTGTAGGAGTGCCTCAGAAAACCGGGCGCACGGGTTCGGACTCCAGATCCTCGAGCATGTATTCGGGGATTTCCAGTTCGCTGTCGACTTCCATGGTCAGGCCGGGCATGCGGGTCTTGAGCAAGGATGAAACCCCCGAAAGGGATCGCTCAGGATCCCGACTGCGCGTTTCCCGCACTCGATCCAATTCGTGTTTGCCCTCAAAACTGCCATCCGGAGCCGGAATGCGAACATCTTCAAAGCGACGATCAAAGCCGAAGCGCGAGGCTGTTTGCAATCGCCCCGTTGCGTTGCCCAGAAAGCGCTGGAAAAGATCCTCTTCCTCTTCTTCATCCATTTCCGAAAGCATCTCCATGACAAAATCCGCATCAAAGACCAGCGTGCCATAGGCCTGATCAAACGCCACGCTGGTGGGCGAACTGGGAGCCATCTCCAGTGAGCGGTTGTCGGCCATTGCCGAGTTTACGCCTTTGACAATCGTCTGCGCCAGATTGCCCGATGAACGGGAGCGCGAAGCCGCCGCAATTGAAGCAGACTGCACCGCTTCGGTAACCACATCGGAGATTTCGCCTCGTGTGGTATCGCCCGGATCGTATGAAGGGGCTTCCAGAACATTGTCGGCAATGCGACGTGTCTCCTGCTGAGGTTCGGGCTGACGGTCCGAGGGTTCCGTCTGGTCACCTTCTCCCGACTGGATGATGCCCTGCGGACTTTCCATGAGCAGGTTCGACTGCGAAAAACTCAACTTGGCAACCTTGCTTGCGGTGCTGGCGTTGGGAATGGTGGACTGCGCTTGCTGCACCTGGGTGAGTCGTTCCGAATTCAAACTGGTCTGCTTAACCGATACGGTATCCGGGTATGGATTCACACGATTTTGGATCGGGGTTTCGGTTTGCAGTGGAATTTCGACTTCCACCTGCTGGGTCATGTCGGGTGACTGCATCTGGGGCAGTGATGCAATGCTCTCCCGGATCGCCACTGCAATGCTCTCCTGAGCCAGCGCATTCATGTTGACCGTCATTTCCTGAAGGCTCGCCTCAAGTCTCTCCTCGATTTTTGAGGTCAGGAAAAGGGAACCGGATAGCGCCGCAAGAATCAAGTGCAGCAAAAAGGATGCGATCAGACATCGCGGCAGCAACTTCAACTCCGAGTCGAGCAACAGCTTGAGCAGGTAGTGGATCGCCAATCCAGCCAGCACCAGCAGCAATACAATGAGCAGCACATTTCGCAGCAGATCATAGTCAAATCGACTGAGTACCTGCCGGGATTGGGTGCTGTAGTACTTCAGCATGCGCGGATGGATCGAGTAGACGTTGGAAACAAAGATCATCTCCGATCCACGGGAGTAAAAGGTCGGGTAATACTCGTCCATGGTTGAGTTGACGGGCTTTCCCAGATTCTCCGGTTCGATGTACTCGCCCTGGAAGAAGCGGCTCAACCAAATGTCATTCTCACCCACTCCGCCCGGTCGATCCGAGGAAAAGTACAAAATATCCGAGCCATTGGGCATCGCCGCATGAAACTCATCCCACTCGGAATTCACACGTTCGAGGTAATGCGAATCCCCAAAGATTGGCAGCGTCTCCGAAGCAGGCACACCTTCCATGATCACATCGCTGCGATAGAGGTCCCAATCCGCTGCATCTGCTTCCCCATCCGGGCGAAGGTTCTGTTTTTCCGACTCAACCACTGCACCGAGCGGCTTGGGACGATTCGAAGAGAAAAAAATGGATTTCCCATCGGGTGAAAATGTCGCAAACCCTTCATCGTGCTCCGAATTCACGGTTTCCCCGAGATTCACGGGTTCCGTCCATCGATCCCCTGTTCGCTGACTGATGTAAAGGTCGTAGCCACCTCGGGTGCTCGGGCGGTTGGATTGGAAAATCAGCCAGTTCCCGTCACGGCTGAGACTCGGTCCGCGTTCGTCATAACCGGTATTGATGAATCCGCTCAGGGCAACAGGTTTGCTCCATCCCTGCTCACCGCGCTCGGAGATGAAGAGATCCATGTTGTCTCTCGAAAACATACGGGAGAGGATCAGCGTATTGCCATCCTCAGACACCGTCGCTTCCATGTTGCCACGCAGCAAATTCAGTTCCCCTTTCAAAAACTCGGGCTGTTCCCAGAGATTGAGCACCAGCGTGGAGTGAATGGCACGGCGGTTGATGCTCTCCCCATCCACATAATACCGCAGATATCCAAGCCCAAACAACATTCCGATGCTGAACACGATCAGCGCAGCGAGCACGAGGAACACCGGAGATACGATGAACTTGCTCAATGCCTTCTTGATGGTCTCGGAAATACCCATGCTCAAATTCTGGAATCGCTGCTTTGTGAGTGCTGCAATCTGTAAACGGGGAATGTCATTACTGAAGCCTACAAGGTGGTCATGTAACCAATGTTGGCTTCGCTGATGCCCACCCTTCGGCACGACGCAATCGCCTGCGCTACCTGGCCGTGCAGGGCATTGCGGTCCGCGCGCACAAGCACCTTCTGGTCCGGGTTGCGCTGCACCACATCGATCAACTCCTCATTGAGTCCCTCGAGGTCCATGCGACGGTCATTCAAATAGTAGCTTCCGTCATTGCGGATGTTGATGACAAGCACCTGCACTGCCGAACTCAGGGTCAGATCGGTTTCAGGCAGGTTCACCGCCATATCCGTCTCCTGCTCGTGGAACGACATCGTGACCAGAAAGAAGATGATCAGGATGAACATGATGTCCACCAACGAGGAGGTATCAATGAGCTGATCTGCCCCCACGTCTTCGCCGGAATCGATTCTCATAAATCAGGCCTCCAGCTTGAGTCGGGTGCGGAAGAAGCGGAAAATAAAGCGATTTCCAATCTCCTCATAGTTCTCCGCGATCTTGTCGATCCGGTTGTTGAAATAAAAATAGACGATCAGGGTCGGGATTGCGATCGTCAGTCCCGCCGCCGTGGTGACCATCGCCTGGTAAATCCCCTCAGCGAGCAATTCGGCCTTATTGATCGACTGACTGCTCAACGCAACTGTCTGGAATGCCCGGATCATCCCGACCACGGTTCCCAGAAGTCCGAGCAGCGGGGAGACGCTCCCGATCAAGCGAAGCGAACGAATGCTACGACGCAGTTTACGCACACGCAGGCTCGCAGTATCCGCCATGGCCTTCTCCACTTCCACCGTTTCGTGTTCCCAATGGTCCAGACCGGTCAAAAACATGTCCGCAAGTGGGCCGGGGTGATTTTTGCATACCTCCTTGGCCTTGCCAACCTTGCCCGATTTTGTGCCATCAAGCACACCGATGAGTTCATCTTCGAGTCCGGAGGGAACCATGTTTTTGTGACCCAAACTGATGAATCGCTCCATCGTGATCGTTACCGCAAGCACCGAACACAATGCCAGCGGAATCATGACGATGCCTCCCTTGGACAACAGTGTGAACAGCGAATCGGTGCGCTCCACGGTTTGCACGGTCTCGACCGTCTGCCCCATGAGGGCCATTCCGGCCAGGACGGCTGCCAGACCCATGAATAGAAGATTACGTTGGTGTGTTAGCATGATGTGAATGTCGTTCCTTCCTCGATCCTCAAATGGTTAAATGGTAACCCCGCGTTCGCGGAGGATGTCCCTTGCAAGCGATGCTTCATCCGTATCGGGAAATTTCAGAATAACCTCACGGAAGCGATCGTGCGCCTCGCGTTGATGATCCTGGGTATCCAGCACTCGCCCGATCTCAAGAATCGCGCGCGCACTCCATACGGGGTATGCATAGTTGACATCCACAAGCACGAGTTCGCGAACCGCCTGCTCCTTTTCTCCCATCTTGATCAGGCTCTGACCGATCTGGAATTGGCTGCGAGCAGCGATTTCATCCCGCTTCCCCCCACGCAGCACCAGTCGGTAATTGGCAATGGCCTGTTCATACCGTCCCAAATTCTCCTGCGACCAACCCAGCCAAAGCAGAGCGCGGCGAACGAATTCGGAGTTTGGAAACTTTGAATAAAACTGTGCAAAAATCGGCTCCGCCTGTTCCCACTCATTCAGGTAGGTGTGAGTCTCACCAAGGCGAAGAGTCGACTGCTGCAACAGTCGTTCTTCCTTCGCAAAGCGACGTGCGCGTTCGAAATGAATCTGTGCCTCACGATACTCCTTGCGCGTCAACCGCACTTCTCCTGCCTGGTAGGATGCGATGCCGGTGAACTCCGAATTGGGAAAGTCCCGCAGCATCTGCTCAAACACTTCCGCTGCCGCAAGATCCTGCCCGCGCCCGAGAAGACTCCATCCCATGCGGTTGAGCACGCGCTCCCTTAACGCTTCATCCAGATTTCCGGCAAGCAAGACATCCAACCGGGCAATGGCTCCATCATAGTTCTCTTCTTCATACTCAATCTCAGCCAGCTCAAAAATGGCGCGGCGGGTGAGCGGATGATCGGGGTGGGTATTGATGAGATCCTGGTAGCGTGCTTTGGCAGATTCCAGATTGGCCAGTCCCTGATTGCACCAGGCCATCTCGTAGAGTGTGCGTGCAGAAAGGTCATTGTCACGCGAACGTCCGACAAGCCCGTTAAAGACTGACATGGCCTCGGAGTAGCGCTGCAGCTGCGAAAGACTGCGTCCGTAATAGAAAGAGGCCTGGTCAAAGCGCTCATCGTTTGGATAGCGTTCCAGGAAATTCTTGAAGGCAACCTGCGCATTGCCGGGTTGATTCATTTCGAGATAGAGCAGCCCCTTTTTGTAGAGCGAATCAATGGCGAGTTCGTCATCCGGAAAGTTGCTCGCCACCTTATCAAAAAATCCGATCGCGCGCAGCAGGTTGTCCCGATTCATTTCAATCCAACCCTGATAATACTGGGCTTGCGCAAAAAACGGACTCGACTGAAATTCAGTGGAAACCCGGTTGAAATACGTCTCAGCCAAATCCCGGTTGCCTTCGAGGTAGTTCAACCGCCCCAGTTCTGCGAGTGCCTGTGGCAGATACTGACTCTCCGGATTGTCCTGCACGAGCACTTCGAGCGCGAGCTTGGCCTTGGCCACATCGCGCTTGGATTCGTAGGACTGGGCAAGCTTGATTTGCGCAATATCTGCATTCAGACGCTTGGGATCTTCCCGAATGAATGCCTCAAGGGACTGAATCGCATTATCCCAGCGGGAGAGGTTGTAGTATGTCAGACCCTCAATGTAGTCGAGCTGATCAAAAAACTCTCCCTCCGGATTCCCCTCGCGCTTGAGTTCGTAAATTTCGTCCAGCAATTCGTTCCATTTTTTCTGCTCTGCGTGGATCTGGATGATGCGAAACCGGGCCTCGTCCGTATACTCGGTGCGGCGGTCCCACGGGATGAACTGCTGATAGGCTCGAATGGCCTCGTCGGGACGGTCGAGAAAGAAGAAGTTCTCCGCACGCATGAACGCAACATCCCGGTATGAGGGATCATTGGGATACCCCTGCAGGAAGCGTTCACACACCGTCAAACTCTCGACATAGTTTTCGTCGTTGAGCAGGCAAAACGCTCGCAGTCGCAAGGCCTGGGGCGTAAGAATACTCTCCTCAAACTCCTGCACCACACGTTTGAACACATCTGCGGCCTCCCGGTTTTGCCCCAATCCCATCAGGGAATTTCCATACTCAAAAACAAACTGGTTGAGTCGCGAATCATTGTTAAAATTGCGGATTGCCGGTCCCAACACATCAAGTGCTTGCTGAAACTCGCGCTGGCGAAGAAAGGTGCGCGCCAGCCAGAGCGTCGCTTCCGATGCAACCGGCCCAACCGAGGTCAGGCTGCCAAAAACCTCCTGCGCCCGCACAAATGCACCCGATTCGAGCAGGGAGCGCCCCAGGTAGATTCCCGCATCATTGTAGTACTCACTCTGCGGATAAAGCAGACGAAGGTCTTCAAAGTCCTTTGCTGCCTGCTCATAGTTTTTCTGGGTAAACCGGATGAATCCAAGACGGAAGAGAGAGTTCCCCGCAAACTCGCCCTTCACCTCGCGGGCGACAATGCTGTGGTTGGTTGCCGAAACATCCAAATTACCCAATTCACGCTGGCATTCGGCCAAGAGAAACACGGAGTGCTCGTAAAACGGAGACAGGCGATGGTAGAGTTTGATGTCCTCCAAAATCACAGAGGCTTCCCGGTATTCCTGCAGCTCATACTTCGCAAATGCACTCTGAAAGCGCACCCGGGAGATGTGCTCACTCTCGGGCACCAATTCAATAAACTCCTGGGAAAACGATGAAACCCCCGACCATTTGGCCTGTTGAAACAGGGCCTCAATGAGTCCCACCATCGCGCGTTCCAGAGGATCGAGATCCTGAATCGAGCTGGAAGCCAGCTCCGGAGCTTCCTGATACTGCCCCCCCATGCCCGGAAGATCGAGAAAGAGGCGCTCCTTACCGCGATTCACACTCCACAGAAAAGCCGCCTCAGCCTCAGCAGGACGCCCCAGGATGAGCAGACACTGCCCCCAGAAATTATGCACTTGCTCCTTTTTCGGAGTATCCTGCTCACGGGCCAATTCCGCAAGCTGGCGCTCTGCTTCCTGGTAGCGGCCCAGATTGTAAAGCGCAAACGCGAGTCCAAATTTTGCGTGCAAAATCTTCTCATGCCGCGGATAGCGCGCAACAAAGGTTTTGTATTCGTCCACCGCGAGTTCATACAGGTTTTTATTGTAGAGCGCGTTGGCGGCGTAGTAGCTGTCGAGAGCAGGATCATTGCCCTGAGCCTTCAGGGAAATCGTTGATACCAAAAAAAGGATGCTGAGACAAAGTGTGTTGCGAAACCGGAACATAGTGGTCGATGGGTCTGGAATAAAGCGTGCAACAGGGGATTACGTGGGAGCAGCCCGCGCTGGCGCTTCAACTGGCGAATGTGGGAAAAACACCTCCGAATACTCACCGAAAGCTTGATATGCACTCAAGTTTCGAGTCAAGACGATATCGGCGTCAAAGGCATTTCATACCAGCTTTAGGACAATCCCTTCCCAAAAAATGCTCAAAAAAATCGAACTTCATTGCGGGGGGGTGACTGACGACAGCCAATCGAGCATCTGTTGAACTGCATTTCCCCGATGGCTGTGAGCGTTTTTGGTGGATTCCGGAAGTTCCCCCCACGTTTGGGTTTCACCCTCGGGAATGAAGAGAGAATCATACCCAAAGCCACGGCTTCCTTTTGCTGCATTGGCGATGTGACCCACGCGTTTCCCGACAAAATCATACCGGGTTCCATCCGGTGCAATCAAACAGAGGTGGCAGGTGAAAAACGCCCTGCGCAAAGCTCCCTCCACGCCCTGCAACTTTGAGAGCAACTTTTCCCGGTTCTCAGCATCTGTCGCATGCTCACCCGCAAAGCGCGCACTTTGCACACCGGGTGCCCCATCAAGTGCATCCACCGATAACCCACTGTCATCGGCCAACACCCAAAACGCGCTGTGGGTGGGGAGCTTCGAACGTGCTGCCAGTGCCTTGAGGTGGGCGTTGCCAGCAAAGGTGGTTTCACTTTCGTGCACCTCCGGCATGCCGCCAAAGGACTGCATCGATTTCAGATCAATGTCCAAGGGAGAGGCTTCCAGAAGCAACTGAAAATCTTTTACTTTCCCCGCATTGCCCGTCGCCAGTACCATCGTAAGGCTGGTGTTACGTGGACTCATCAGGTCTTAATCCCCCCATTTGACCAGGAGTTGTAAACGCGCTGAGTGAAGCGCATGTAGTTGAGTCCTTCGTCAAAGCTGGTCAGTTCCACCGGTTTGCCCGTGCGAATGCTTGCAATAAAGTCCTCTTCCACGCGCCAGCCCCGACGGGTCTGCCGAGGCACATCAATCGGAATTTCATAATCGTGACCCATGCGGGCAAAAAACAGATACATCTCCAGAAAATCCACCCGCAGGCTACCTTCGGTACCATGGATTCGGATTTCGGAGACTGGCTGCCCCGCATCCACTCCGGTCATGTTCAGCACCAATCGCGTTCCGTTCCCGTAGCGCCCAAGCACCGTGATGGTATCGGGAACTTTAACTTCCTTGATTTTGCCGGACAACTTGTCCTGGCGAAACTGGGTGTAAATCGCAGCATCCGCCATCAACCATTCCGGATCCTGCGGAAACCACCGGTGAAGCATTTCATAGAAGATTCCCAGGGTGAGCACATTGCATCCGCTCAAATCCATGTCCTGCCGCCAGTGCATGGAAGCTTCGCGGTCGATATTGCTGCGGCTGTAGTGCGTGAGCACAATCTCCCGAATCTCTCCCAGCTCCTCCCGCTCGAGTGTATTCTTGATCACATGGTCAAAATCGAGGGACATGGGTGCCGGCACCAGCTGCGCCACCAGATCCGGCTGGGAGCGCGCGGCGTTGACCATCTCAACAGCATCGGTCAGGTTCATGCCCATGCGGGCTTCACACAATACGTGTTTGCCCGCCTTAAGTGCCTCGATGGAGGCATCACAGTGCAGGTAGGGCCAGGTGCCGATGCACACGGCGTCCACCTCCGGGTCCGCGATCACCTCGCGCCAGTCATTGTGAATGCGCGGGATCTTGAACTGGTCCGCAACCGAACGCGAACTGTTGGGACGTCGGTTGCACACGCACACCACCTCCACCCCGTGAATCGCCTGAAATCCGGGTATGTGTTTGATGCGCGTATTCTCGCCCGCGCCAATGATCCCAATGCGAATCTTTTTGTCCATAGTCACTTGCTTGCGGTTGCTTGGCCTTTCGGGCATGCAGGAAACCATCTGCACGGAAAGGCTGAGTGGGTTGAATAGTGTAGGTGTTGCCGCGATGAAACAACCCTCAAAACAATGCACCATCGGTTTTCAGAGCCACCATAGGTGGTGATGCTGTCCCAAACCCCATCAGCCATCCTCTTTCTCCTGAATCGCGTTCTGCTGTCGGGCAATATCGTGCAAGGTGAGAATACCAAGCAGCCGCGTCGCATCGCTCTTGCTCACCACTGGCGCCTGTTCCACATCCCCCAGCACCATGATGTTGGCTGCATCACGGATGGAGGTATCGGGCGTCAGGGTAACCAGGCGCTTCGTTGGCATCAGTTCCTGAACCTCGTCATGCCTGCGTTCCGGACTTGCTTCCATCAACTCGTGCCGGGTGATCACCCCCACAAGCTTCCCGGCAGCATCCACCACCGGATAGGCATGGTGTCGCTGCGCCGCAATGACTCCTTGCAGGCTATGCTCCACCGTATCCTCAGCACGAAGCGTCACCGCTTCATGCGTCATGATCGTTGAAACCGGGAGGTTTCGCCAGTCCCGCTCTCCCCGATAACTTGGCATGCGCTTCAGGCTGATGCGGTCCTGCAGCAGCAGGGAATCGTAGATCGAAATCGGACGCAATTTCACCGCAATCGCATAGGCAATCATGTTGCCCGTCATCAGCGGCAGAATGATCGAATAATTGCGCGTCATTTCAAAAATAATGAGAATCGAGGTCAGCGGGCAGCGGATCACCGCGGCAAAAAACACCCCCATGCCCAACAGCGCACAGGCAGCGTCCACCCGATCCGGGACCGCAAAATACAACGTTAGACTCTCCCCAAACAGCGCACCGAGCATGCCACCCATGAACAGGACCGGTGCAAAAATCCCACCACTGCCGCCAAAACAATAGGCAAACAGCGTGGCGAAAAATTTTCCGAGAAACAGGGCCAAGATGACAGGCAACACCAGCTTGCCCCCCAATGCGGCACTCAAATCCTGATACCCGATGCTGTACACGCCCTCGGCACCTCCCGTGAGTTGATAGACCGAGTAGGCAATCAATCCCACACTCAGCCCTCCCAGGCCCGGCTTGATCCAGACTGGCGCACCCCATCGTTTGACCCGTGACCGCATCCACAATAACAGGGTAACCCACAGGTGCCCCAGAAATCCCGCACTGATGCCCATCACAACCGATACCAGCATCCATGCATTCATGTGATACGGAGGCAGGTCCAAGACAAAGGCTGCATGCTCACCCAGTATCGCCCGAGATACAACTGCAGCAATCACCACTGCCACCAGAATGCCGCCGAGTGCCTTGCTGCTGAAATCATCCAGCAATTCTTCAAACACAAAAAAAATCGCCGCGATTGGAGTGTTGAAGGCAGACGCAATGCCAGCCCCCATGCCCACAGGCACCATGGCGCGCACGCTCGACTTCGCAAGGCCGGCCCACTGTCCGATTTTTGAGGCAATCGCGCTGCAAATGTGCACGGTTGGTCCCTCCCTTCCCAGGCTATTGCCAAGCCCCACAAACAAGGTGCCCGCCACAAAACGGAAAAAGGCCTCCTTCAGACCGATATACCCAAATTTTTGGTAATACGCATGTTTGGTCTGGGGGATGCCACTACCCGTTGCCGTAGGAGCGAGGTGTTGCAGGATCAATCCCACCATCAGTCCAGCAATAGCCGGTGATGCGATCATCAACGCAACCTTTTGCCAGCCCGTAGTTCCCCGGAAGGAGTGGGACCATGTATCATACACCCAATGGATGGAAAGGTGAAATCCTACTCCCGCCAGTCCACACAGCACCCCGGCTATGATGCAGAGCAACAGAAAGCGCTGGGCATCGGTGAAACGCCAGCGCAACCAGTCCGGAATTTCCCGCAAGGATGGCAGTCCCGTCTTCAGGCCCCGGGCAGAAGGCGAACGGGGAGGAGGTGAAGCGTTCCTGAAGGGGGTGCCCGTATCCATGCTCACCGTGTTCCTCAACGCTTCAATCCAGCTCAGCGGCCCGCTGCAGGATAGACCTGCGTGCGCTTCATGGCCCGTTCAGCCTCGCGCAGATCAATTTTGCGCTTCAGCGTCTCGCGTTTGTCGTGCAGTTTTTTGCCAGTGCACAGGCCCAGTTCCACTTTTACCAGGCCATGTTTCAGATACATCCGGGTGGGGATGAGCGTTTTGCCCCCGCTTTCGATGGACCCCAGGATTTTGTGAATTTCGCGCCGGTTGAGCAGTAACTTTCGCGGACGCGTCGGATTGTGATTGTTCAGGTTGCCAAAGGCATACTCGTTGATGTGGGCATTGTAGAGAAACACCTCACCCTTGTCGATGCGCGCGAAGGACTCCGCGATCTGGGCCTTGCCCAGGCGCACCGATTTCACCTCGGTGCCCCGCAATACAATGCCCGCTTCATAGGTCTCCGTAACGAAGTAGTTGTGATGCACCTTCGCATTGCGGATTTCCTTGTTGCGTTCTTGCTGTTTGGACTTGGCCATTTGCTCAATGACAAAAGGCTGGAACCGGACACTGTCCCTGTTTCCAGCCTGAAAAAAGTGGGGAAGACCGGAGTTTGATCCGAATCGCCGACCCTCAGTTCAACGGATCGTCCGCGTTGTAGAGCTGGTAAGTGATCTTCCCTTCGATGATTTCGCGCAGTGCGATATCTTCCGGGTTGAGTCGTTCGAGGGATTCAACCAGGGGTCGACTGCCGTGTTTGAGCTGTTTCACCCGCCGGGAAACCACATTCACCAGAATGTTTGGATCTTGAATCACCTTCTGCGCTTGCTTTAAATACTCGTCTTTCAATTGCGGAAATGGGTTTGGATTGATGCCGATACCTGCATCCGGCACAGGACTGCACGCGGACCAAATCGCATCATCATGCATCTCCCTTACCCGTTTTCAATGATAAAATGTGCTCATGCCCGTCCTAACGCAACTGGGGATTTGACCCAGCCTGCCATTCTCTGGAATTTCAACCCGTGAGATCATCATGATTCCCGATTCCCCCGCAGCCCGCTCCGCCATCGCAGCAGTTGGATGGACCACCACTGCGAGCCGGGAACAAGCCGACGCCCTCGCGGCTGCACTACTGGAGCACCACCTCGTAGCATGCGCGCAGGTGTCTTCACCCATACGTTCCCATTACTCCTGGCAGGGTCAGCTGCACACCGACGAAGAGTACCGCATCACGCTCAAATTTCTCGATACCCAAGCTCCCGCAATCGAAGCGTTTCTCGAACAACATCACCCCTACGATGTGCCGCAGTGGCTCTGGGTGCGAATGGATGGCATCGCAGCACCCTACTTTGACTGGATGTGCGAATCCCAGTAGCTTGAGCACTTCAGCACTTCCTGTTGGGAAAAATTCTGAAAATGGGCTTGAAATGCATGAGCAAGTTCCTCTTAATCTCCCCTTTTCAACCAACACAGACCCATGTCACAGCATAATAGCTTTAAGGTAGGCTCCGCAGCCGGTAAGAAGAAACGCAATGTTCTGAAGCGTTTTGAGCGAGTGGATTTGCTCAGAAAACGCGGCCAGTGGAATGAAGGCGACCGCGTGGTTGGTCTGCAAAAGACCAAGCCCATCATCTGATCCCTTCGCCAACTCGAATTTGCAAAAAAGCCTGCTCTCACAACGGAGCAGGCTTTTTTGGTTACTCCTGCCAAAACCACTGTTCCGTCTTTCTCTACAAAAAGCGATACAGCGCGTGAATCACGGTCAGGTTGGCCAACACCAGGCCCCACCAGAATGTTTGTTTGCCTTTCGGTGCGTAGAGCAAATTGAACGCAATGGTCATGGGCAGCGCAACGCGACAGACCGCCCAATAGCCCCACCAGACCAGATCTCCCAGCACGAGGAACAATGCGCCAAAGGTCCAGCCCAGACGCACCAGCGGCAGCTCAAGGTCGCGCGCACGGGTCAGCAAATAGATGCCCTGCACGGCAAAGCCAATGATGGCAAGGGTCCGGAAGAGGTAACGATCATCCCAGTTTCCTGAAACAAGCTCCTGTATGCCCGCAAACCCGTTGCGCAGCATGGAAACCAACGGCCAGTCGAAGTTGCCCCGAACGCCATGGAAGGGTTCAAACCGCAGGTGAATGTACTGGTACCACAGCCAAAACAAAACCATGGACATAGCCGTACTCAGCAACCAGGGCCAAAGGGATCTCCAACTCTTGCCCGTTTGTCCTTTCAGCTCGGGCATTGCCGTTATCGCGAGGATGTTGGTTTCTTTCAGAAAGACCGATGCTACAACTCCCACTCCCCCCACAAGCGGTCGATGGGTGGCATAGCGGATCAATGTCAGGATCAGCAGAATCGAAGGCAAATCCGTAAGGGAATATTTCACAGAATCCATCACGCCCATGCTGAAAATGCAGGCCATCCAGCGCGCAAAGGTTCGCGCATCACGAACCTCCAGCCAGCGCCAGATCAGTGCCGCAAAAGCAAACCAGCAGAATACGTTGAGGCTGCAATAGATCCGAATCGAGCGCTGTGGATCTCCCAGTGCCAGCACATGCGCGATCCATGGGAGCAGGATGCGACGAGCGCGATAGGAGGGTTCATCGATGGCCTGATCAAACGCACTCTCCTGCAAGGTCGGATCCGTTGCCAGCTGCGCATAAAACTGACCATCATATCCACCGGAATCGGGTTTGATGTAGGCATCCATCTCATGCACCACGCCAAGATAGCGCTCGCTGAAATGCTCTCCAAACCCACCCAGGCGCGTCCATCCACCGGGAAGGGAGAGCTTGATGCCCAGAAGGATGCAAAAAATCGCAACCGCGCACACCGCACCCATACGCCAGGGATTTGCCGTAATCGCAGTTCTCATGTCTGCGACGAAGTTCGACGTGGTTGCGCCCGATTTCGCAGAGCGTCCAGGGTCACTCGCGCACTGTCTTTCCAGGTTGGAAGGTCGTGTTGCAGCGCTTGGGTCTTCAAGTCTGCCAACGTCTCCGGTTGATCGATAAACTGATCCAGTGTGGCCGCGAGGTGGCTGGCATCCATTGGGTTCACAATGCGGATGCCTCCGCCCCTGCTCGCGTGCTCGAGATGAGGAGGAATCGAACTCGCAATGGTCGGAATGCCTCGCCAGAGCGACTCGATCACAGGTAGCCCATTCCCCTCAACCCGGGACGGAAAGAGCGTGAGGTCCGCCTGCTCGTAGAGGCGCACCAACTCGGAATCCTCGACCTGACGGTGAAAGCGGATGGGCAGCCCGCGCCGAATGAGGGTCTCAATGCGCCTGAGCACGGGTTTGCCAAAGTGGGGGTTCACACGTCCCACAATCGACAGTTGCACTGCTTTTCCCTGCGTGCGCAAAATCTCCATCGCGCTGAGCACGACATCGTGGTTTTTTCGGGGTTCGAGAATCCCCACCATCAGCAACTGCAGGATGGGTGAGTTTGGATGCGAAGTCAGCACCCTGGGATCGCGTGAAAAATCAGCACCCAGCGGGATGGTGCTAACAGTTGCATTTGCTTGAATCCCCAGCCAGTCCCAATACGCCAGCAACTCCTCGCAGCTGTGTTGAGAGTTGGCAAGGACTCCGTCGTATGCCGCCAGATCCTTCAGGTAGAAGGGATGACGCGCCACACTTTTGGGCCATGTAAACTCTGGAAACTTCAGCGGAATGGCATCGTGAAAAACCGCAAAACAACGCCCTTTGAAGCGTTGCACCCAGGCATTCGCCCCGGGCCGCTCGTGCTCGCTGAACAGCTCGGGAGTCACAAACACATCTCGTGTCGTGGGGTGGATTGGCTCCCGCGAAGGAAAACACAGGTAGGTGGAATTTCGCAGCGACCAGGCCACTGGTATCACTTCTTCACCCGCTTCCGACAGCGCCTGTCGCAGGCGCTGGGATACACGGTTCAATCCCGAAAACACCCGGTTTTTACTGACTTTCGTGACATCCCAATAGATACGCATCTTGTGCCGCCAGTGCATAAAATCTTGAAAAGCGAAGCAAGACTGTTCTGATATCGATGCTTATGATCACACCCGAAATCCTTTCTCAAATCGAAGACATCAACAAGCGAGCCGGATATTTATGGAGGTTTCTTTGACGTCGCTAACAAACAAAAGCGAGTTGCCGAAATCGAAGAGTTGATGGCCGATGCCACGTTCTGGGACTCCCCCGAAAAGGCGCAGACAATCACCAGTGAACTCAGTTCCCTCAAGCAGGTGCTACGGGAGTGTGAACAGTTCACCCAGAAACTCGAGGATCTGAAAACCCTCGTCGATCTTGTTCGCGAATCCGACGAGGATGAGGCCGCACTCTACATGGATGAGGTCAACTCCAGCGTCGAGGAACTGGCGAAGAAAATTGATGCGCTCGAGCTGCAGTCCTTTCTCAGTGGTAAGCTCGACAAGAGCAACGCCATTCTCACCATCCACGCCGGTGCAGGTGGAACGGAGTCGTGCGACTGGGCCGACATGCTCTTCCGCATGTACAGTCGATGGGCCGAGCGCGCAGGCTATGAGGTCGATATTCAGGACCTGCAACCCGGAGAAGAGGCTGGCCTCTCCCGCGCAATCATGCGAATCGTGGGGTTCAATGCCTATGGTTATGCCAAGGCCGAACGCGGCGTGCATCGTCTCGTGCGGATCAGCCCGTTTGATTCGAACAAGCGGCGGCACACGTCCTTCTGCTCCGTCGATGTGGTCGCAGAAATCGAGGATGACGTCGATGTCGAAATCAAGGAAGAGGATCTTCGCGTGGACACCTACCGCTCCAGCGGCAAGGGTGGGCAGCATGTCAACAAGACAGATTCGGCGGTGCGTCTGACTCACATCCCCTCCGGCATCGTGGTCGCCTGCCAAAACGAGCGCTCACAGCACAAGAACAAGGCCTCCGCGATGAAAACGCTCAAGAGTCGGCTCTATGAGAAGATTCAGGATGAAAAGCGCTCGGAAATGGAAAAATTCTATGGGGAAAAGGGAGAAATGGGCTGGGGCAACCAAATCCGCAGCTACGTCTTTCAACCCTATCAGATGGTCAAGGACCTTCGAACCAGTGTCGAAACCTCCAACGTACAAGGCGTCATGGATGGCGAACTTGAACCATTCATCCATGCCTGGTTGCGCGCGGGAGGACCACGGGCACGCAAGGATATGGTGCAGGATGTGGATGCGTGAGCTTTTCGCTTCCCTTTCGAAGGTTATCCCTTTAACTCGGACAGTCTGCCATGCTTTCATTCCAGCAGTTAAAGGAGACCTTCGAGGCCACGCCGCTCTTTGAGTCAAAAACCTGGAAGCTATCGCCAGAGGCCTATCCGCTCAGCGCAGCCCAGCTCGAAACCATTGAGGCCATTGGTGACGCCTGTTATGCCTTTCACCTGGCACTCGAAACGCTCTACCTGCGCTCCGCCCAGGACCGCAATCTGTTGCGCAACAAAGAACTCAAAGCTCCGTGGGTTGCCGATTACCTCGACCGTGGCAAGCCCGCCGAGCTGATCGAGCACGCGCGGGATGACCGCCTCAAGGGTCGCACTCCACTGATCCTGCGTCCAGATCTGTTGATCACCGAAGACGGGTTTGCCCTGTCCGAGATGGATTCCGTGCCCGGTGGCATTGGTCTGACCGCATTCCTCAATCAGCTGTATGGAGTCGACGCAGCCGGGAATGGAGAACGACAGGAGATCGTCGGCTCCATGAAGTCGATGCTGCTCGCATTCTACGACACGCTTGCGGGTTCCGTCTCCGAGCGCAGTTTTCCATTCATTGCGATTCTGGTGAGCGACGAAGCCGCCACCTACCGACCCGAGATGCAGTGGATCGCGGAACAACTGCAGCTGCTGGGCAAGCGCGTCTTTGTCTTCCATCCCAACGACGTGATGCCGCTCGGGCATGAACTCTGCGTCGCCATCGACGGCAATCCGCAGAAAATTGACATCGTCTACCGCTTCTGGGAGCTCTTTGACCTCGAAAATATCGCCTCACTCGACCACATGCTGGAGGCCTGGAAGGAGGGTCAACTCAATGTCACCCCGCCGATGCGTCCTTTTCAGGAGGAGAAACTGGCACTCGGGTTATTCCACCACCCCCTGCTGCAGGCGTTCTGGAAGGAGCAGTTGAGCGGAGCACAGTTCAAGCTACTGCACAAGATCATCCCCAAAACGTGGATCATGGACCCCTCACCCGTGCCGCCCTGTGCGGTGCTCGATGCCCCACATGTGGGTGGTCAACCCATCCACGATTGGCGCCAGCTCGGCGAAGCCTCCAAACGGGAGCGGGAACTCATCCTCAAAATCAGTGGATTTGATGAAACGGCCTGGGGAGCACGCAGTGTCGTGCTCGGCTCGGATGTGCCACGCGAAACCTGGGAAGCCGCCATCAGCAATGCCATCGCGGGTCCACAGCAAAGCCTCTACGTGCTGCAGCGCTACCGCAAACCCATGCGGGTGCAACATCCGGTTTACCAGGACGATGGAAGCTTGCAGGAGATGAGTGGACGTGTTAGGCTCTGCCCCTATTATTTTATCGTCGATGGTCGTGCAGAGCTGCACGGAATCCTCGCCACCCTGTGTCCCGCTGACAAAAAGATCATTCACGGCATGAAAGATGCCGCCATGATCCCCTGCCGCAAGGCATGATGAGGTGTGTCCCTTTTTCCACATGAGTACTATTGCTGAATATCTGGAATTTGCCAACCTGCTCGCGGTCAAGAGCGGTGGTTTGATCTGCAGCTACTTCGGTTCGCAAAACCTTGCCACCGAGCTGAAGGAAGATCAAACACCCGTCACCCAGGCGGACCGGGAGGCGGAGCAGTTGATCCGCAAGATGATCCACACCCGCTTCCCGGAGCATGGAATCGTCGGGGAGGAGTTTGGCAGCGAAAACGAGGAGGCCGACTACGTCTGGATGATCGACCCGATTGATGGAACCAAAACATTCATGACCAGTGTTCCGCTCTTCGGCACCGTGCTTTGCCTGAAATACAAGGGCGAACCCATTCTCGGCATGATTCATCAACCCGTGCTCAATCAGATCCTGATCGGCGACGGCGAAACCACCTGGCTCAATGGCAAGCAGGTAACCGTGCGGAAGACTGCAAAGATCGAGGACGCCATCCTGTTGACCTCCGACCCCATCAATCCGGCACGCTACAAGGGTGAGGTCAAGTGGAACAAGCTCGCCGCCAACGTGAAGCTCTACCGTACCTGGGGAGACTGTTACGGCTACCTGCTGCTCGCGAGTGGTTGGGCAGACATCATGGTCGATCCCATTGTTTCACCATGGGATTTTCACGCCATGATTCCGATCATTCGCGGTGCCAATGGCGTGATCACCGACTGGGAGGGCGAGGACGCACTCAAGGGCAACTCCGTCATCGCCTCGAACAAGGTACTGCACCGCAAGGTGGTGGATTTCCTCAACGACTGATTTGACCTTTTCCGGATTCTCCCGTCCATGCGTCGCCACACAGGATCGCGTGCCAGCCAGTGCGGACTGATCTCCTATTTTACAAACGGAACACCCATATGACATCCGAACACAAAACCTTCCTTCAACAATT
This sequence comes from Puniceicoccaceae bacterium, assembly GCA_040224245.1. Taxonomy (NCBI): domain Bacteria; kingdom Pseudomonadati; phylum Verrucomicrobiota; class Opitutia; order Puniceicoccales; family Puniceicoccaceae; species Puniceicoccaceae bacterium. Next base: position 77,354 of record JBEGIR010000032.1, read on the forward strand.
GCTCACCACTCCCAGTCCGGTCGGTGGTGAAATGCCCGGTCAGCGCGTCTGGGCGAACTACCTGCGTCCGCTCGCAGATTCCGTCGAAAATGACGCCTACGGCAACACCTGGGCCACACTCAATGGGGCAGCGCCCGACGCGATCAAGGTCATGATTGAAGCCCATGCCGATGAAATCGGGTTCATGATCAATTACATCGCAGAGGATGGCTTTGTATCGGTGATTGCCAATGGGGGTTCTGACGTGGCCATCGCGCGCGGCAAGCGCGTCGTGTTTTTTGGCTCAAAGGGACCCGTGTGCGGCGTGATCGGCAATACCGCGATCCACCTGAGGCGTGACAGTAGCGGTGATGAAAAGACTCCGAAGTGGCACGAGTTGTTTGTCGATGTCGGTGTCAACACCCGTATTGAGGTGCACGAAAAGGGACTGCAGGTGGGCTGCTGCGCGGTCTATGATATCGAGCCGCTCGAACTTTCCGAAAACCGCCTCGTCTCCCGCGCCGTCGACAATCGCATCTCGGGTTTCATTCTCGCGCGCATTTTTGAAGAGTTGCAACAACCGGGGCAACGCCCTGAGGCAACGGTGTATGCGGTCAACGCGGTACAGGAAGAAGTGGGCGGCAATGGTGCCATGATGATTGCAGATCGGCTTTTCCCCGATGTTGCCATCGTGTTTGATGTCACGCACGCCACGGACACACCTGGTATTGACAAAAAGAAACACGGCGAGATCAAACTTGGTGCTGGACCCACACTCACCTACGGCACAGCCAACCACCCCATGGTCGTCGAGCGCCTCGTCAAAGCCGCCACAAATGCGGGCATTCCGATCCAGCACGAAGCCACCAGTCGCTTCACCGGAACCGATACAGACAGAATCTTCAACACACGCACTGGCATTCCGTCCGCGCTGATTTCGATCCCTTTGCGCTACATGCATTCACCCGTGGAGACGGTGGATCTCAACGACGTGGAAAACACCGTAAAACTGCTCGTTGCCTTCCTTAAGGATCTCAAGGCAGACGAGCGTTTCACTGTTTCCCTGTAACGCTCACGCTCGATGCGATAGGGATCGGTCGCCACCGAACTCCCACCCGGCAGGCTCACTCCGTCTCGTCGGCGTGAGCAACCATGGCCACACCAAGTTCGTAGGCAGATTCCCAGGCCTGCTGCATTTGCTCCGGGGTCATCTGCACGACCAGTGCCTCGTGTCGCTCCATGGCTTTGCCGTGGTCACTTGCAGCGGCAAGAATGTACCACATGTCGGCGATCAGCAGATTTGCATCCACGCCTTGTCCGGTTTCGTAAAGCACACCCAGATTGTACTGTGCATCGACATAGCCCTGCTCGGCCGCTTTTTCATACCAGACCGCCGCAATTGCAGGATCCGCCTCCACTCCGCGACCAAAGCGATAGAGGATGCCCAGATTGAACTGTGCGGTCGCATCCCCTGCATCTGCGGCAAGGCGGTAATAGTTTGCTGCCTTGCGGTAGTCTTGTTCCACCCCAATGCCCAGGTCATACAGAAAACCAAGATTGAGGTGCGCTTCCACATTTCCGAGTTCAGCGGCTTCGCGAAAATGCTTTGCCGCCGCTTCATAATCATAGGGAACTCCTTCACCATGAAAGTATTGCAGTCCTTTTTCCAGGGCGTAGCCCCCTTGATCCTCCATGCGCATGGCAGAGGCACTGGAAAACAATGCAGTTGCAGTAAGAAGGGAAACGAATGCTTGAAATGACTCTTTCATAGGACAAACGCTTTGAAAGCGGAAACTGGGCCAGAGCGGGATATGCGGACGGATTCACTCTTTTTTAACATGAACCCCGCCTGGAGATCACGGAAATTTTTCTCGTTTTTACATCTTTTTCACGCCATCGCTTTTCTACAATAGATTCTGGTTTTGCCAAGACCCGCCGAATGCGGCAGTTCTGACGGGATGCCAGTCCTGTCATCCAGCTCCTACCGTGCGCCCTGGTTGCTTCGCAATGGGCACACTTCCACCATCTTCACCGCCCTCTTTCGTCAAGCGGCTCCAGCGCACTATCAGCGCTTCACACTTGCGACTCCGGATGACGATTTTCTGGATGTGGATGTACTGCATCCAACTGTTCAGTCCAATCGCGCGGTACTGCTGCTGCACGGACTCGAGGGTTCCAGTCAAGGCCATTATCTTCGCGGCATGGCGAATGCCGTAGTCGCAGCCGGATGGGCGGCTGTTGCGCTGAATTTTCGGGGTTGCGGCGGTCGGCCCAATCGATTTGCCCGCTCCTACCACAGCGGCGTGACCGAGGACGTTCAGGTGGCCGTGGAGTGGGTGCAGCATAAATTTCCCCAATCTAAAATTGCACTGATCGGATTCAGCCTCGGAGGCAACGTGCTGTTGAAATACCTCGGCGAGGGCAGTCGCCATGCTTCCGTTGTAGGCGGTGTCGCTGTGTCGGTGCCAGTGGATCTGGCAGGCAGCGCAACTGTATTGGCCAGTCCCATCAACCGCATTTACATGCGCCGCTTCATGCGCGACATGACTCGCAAACTGGAACTGAAAAATCAGACCATTGGCACCGATTTTGATATCCCTTCCTTCCGCCGCATGCGCACCTTTGCCGAGTTTGATGGCGCCTACACTGCTCCGGTCCATGGATTCGCATCTGCCGAAGACTACTGGCAGCGCAACAGTAGTCTGCCGTTGCTACAGCACATCGACGTGCCCACCCTGCTGGTCAATGCGCTGGATGACCCATTCCTGTCCGCCAGTTGCTTGCCGGAGCACATCGCCAGTGCCAGTGATGCCTTCTTCCTCGAAACCCCAAGACACGGAGGTCACGTTGGCTTTCTGAGCGACCTCCATCCACGTCAGCACTGCTGGCACGAAGCCCGCGCCGTGCAGTTCCTGCACGAACATGTTTTCCCCTGAGCCGGAACCCCCACCTCCCCGTCATCTCCTTCCCCTCAGTAGGGCCTCCGCTTGAGGTGTCGACAGGCTCACCACCCTGAGTTAGCCGAAGGGCCGGAGGCCGCCCTCTTCCCTCCCTCGTAGGGCCTCCGCTTGTCGGAGGCCGCCAGCGTCCGAACACCCAAACGGCCTGCGATAAACGCAGGCCCTACGAAAGACACCTGCCTCGCCACCACCTTCCCATCCGTAGGGCCTCTGCTTGTGGTGTCGACAGGCTCACCACCCTGAGTTGGCCGAAGGGCCGGAGGCCGCCCTCTTCCCTCTCTCGTAGGGCCTCCGCTTGTCGGAGGCCGCCCCAACGTTCGAACACCCAAAGGCCTGCGATAAACGCAGGCCCACGAAAGACAAGGGACCCACCGCCGGAGGCCGTCTCTCTCAATCTCCAGACAACCAACGCGGTTCCGGATACATCCCTTCAATTCGTTTGGATAAAAACGGAAACACCTTCGGATCGGGAATGAGGTGTCCCTTCCAAACCTCGCGAACTGAGAGTAATTTTTTCACATAAGGGTTCATGAACATGTAGAACCCCGTTGATTGGAATTCCGTTTCATCCCGGATCCGTCGATCATGGAAATTCTCCTGCCACAAAGGAAAAGTTATCCCCATCTCTCGTTTCAGAAGCGTTTTGTATTTTCCGACTAATTGCCTGAGTAAAAGGGAGTCACCCAGTGTGAACAACTGATGGATATGGTCTGGCATTACCGTCTGCATCTTCAAATTCCAGTTGAGGGACTTTGTGATTGCATCGGCAGCTTGGATACAAGCATCAAATGCTTCCGGCGTGTTCAGGAGGCTTCGACGCTGGGACGTGCAGAACGTAATGAAATAACACTGCCCAGATCGAGAAATTCGTGCAATGCGAAGCCGTTCTGTCTTTCGTTGAGGAAGAGGTCTGGAGGACATGAGAACTTGATGTTGAAAGCATCATCTACCTGCGTCAATCCTCTGCTCATACCATCCCAGACCCAAGAACCCCACGCGCGGCTTGCCTCCCCGTAGGGCCTCCGCTTGTGGTGTCGACAAGCTCACCACCCTGAGTTGGCCGAAGGGCCGGAGTCCGCCCACTTCCCTCTCTCGTAGGGCCTCCGCTTGCCGGAGGCCGCCCCAACGTCCGAACACCCAAGCGGCCTGCGATAAACGCAGGCCCTACGAAAGACACTCGACCCACAGCCGGAAAGACCCTGTGAATCCGCCTTCCCATCCGTAGAGGCTCCACTCTTGGTGTCGACAAGCTCACCACCCTGAGTTGGCCGAAGGGCCGGAGTCCGCCCTCTTCCCTCTCTCGTAGGGCCTCCGCTTGCCGGAGGCCGCCCCAACGTCCGAACACCCAAACGGCCTGCGATAAACGCAGGCCCTACGGATCAATCAAATCTCATTGGGCAGGATCTGGGCAATCACGGCACGATCCGCCTGGAGGTAACGCGAGGCCAGCGCCTGCAGGTGCTCGAGTTCCGTGGACTCCAGTACCTCAAGCCGTCCGAGCATGCGCTCGTTGAACCAGGGGGTGCCCTGACTGCGCGTGAGCACCCATCCGTTCCAGTGTCCGGGATCCTTCAGGGATTCCTTTTCCTGATGGATGAGCGGACGAAGCGCGCGCTTGAGCTGATCCTTGGAAATACCGTCGTTGGCGAGATTCGTGAGCACCTCCATCGCTTTGACCTCAAAGGCATCCACCCGCTCCGGGTCGCACTCCATCTGGATGGTGAGCTGACCGTCTGCAGTGGAATCCCAACCACAGGATGCCTGGCAACTGACCCCATAGGTTCCGCCCATGGCTTCGCGGATTTCCTGGTTCAATGCATCCTGCACCAGAGCTGCCAGCACTTCCACCTGTGTTGCCTCCTGCCACGATACTCCGCTGCAGACTGGCAGCGTCAGCACCAGGGCCGCCTTCGGGTCGGGTCCGTCGTAGCGGAAGACCTCGCGAGTTGGCTTAATCAACTGCGGGGAATCCTCTGCTTCCATAACCGGAACAACCGTGCTGCGCACTGGCAAGGCCCCAAAGGTGCGCGCCAGCTCGGGCAACAATTTCTCGGTTTCGAAATCACCCGCGACTCCAATCTCGAGGTAGCCCTCGCGCAGCTGGGGCAGCAGCCAGGCAGTCGTGGTCGGCACTTCAGCTGACAGCATCTCCGCCTTGCTCAGCTGGCGGGAACGCCAGTCGTTCGCAAAAAGAAAAGGCTGCACATGCATTTGGTACACTTCCATCGGATTGCTGGGTTCGTCCTTCCACTGTGCCTGAATGGCCTGTTGATAAATCGCGTGGGCGGAGGCTCGGAAGCCAGGATCAATGAGGTGAGCAGCCAGCAGCTCGAGTAGCATCGGGAAATCGTTGCGCAAGCCGCCTGCATGCAGTTCAAGCGCCAGGTTGCCAACGTTTATTCCTCCGATGCCAAACTGTTTCGCCAACGTGAGCTGCTGGATCTCTTCCAGCGAGTGTTGGCCCAGTCCACCAAACCGCAAGTGGGAGGGAGCCGCAAGTGCGAGGCGACGGTCCTGATCCGTAATGCTGGCAAGGCCCTCGCCCACGCGCAGGCTGATGTTGATGAGATTCTGATGCGTCGGCAGTTCCTTGAGGTTCACCCGCACCCCATTGGCAAAAGCAATCCGGGTGATGTTCAGTTCGGGATCCAACTCCTGCGATACAATCTCCCCGGGTTCTCCAAAATCCGCATAGGCCCACTCCAGCTTTTCCTTCTTCTGCTTGCCTTCACTCCGGGTCGCGAGGCCGCGCTGATACGCCGCAACTACTTCGTCCTTGTCCAGCTCCACTTGTGCCAGTTTTCCCTCAAGCAGAATCGCAGCTCGCTCGGGTTCGAGGGCGACCCTAAGCGCCTCCCCAATCTGCTTGCCATCCCACTCCGCAAACCATTGCTTGAGCAGTTCCTGTTCCTGCGCCGGATGCATGAACACCATGCCACGCGTGGAAAATGCACCCACCATCGCCTGTGCCAGTTGTGCGTTTTGCCGCGTCGCCGCCTGCTGCACGATGCCGTCCATGTTGGCGAGCAGCATCGCCTTCAACTGATTGGCCTGCTCTTCGTCAAACCCGTTTGTGGTTAAATCACCAACGCTCTTGGCCAACTGATCGAGAGCCTCCATCGTCAGATTGGGTTGGGTCACCAGGATCAGGCGCATCAGGCGAAACAACCCTGCTTCCTCCTGCATGTCATTGATCGCCTGCAAAAACGGAGCATTGCCACCAGCCACTTGCAGATTGAAATGGATCGCGAGGAAAACTGTGGACATGAAGTTGAGCGTGTTCTCGCGCATCTTCTCTGCGGTCATCGGTTCATTTCCCACTGGCAGCAGACTTGCCAGCTGCACGAGCATGTGCTCGGAACCGGGAGTATCGGAAAAGTGCACCGCATTGGCAGAGGGAGGTCGGATGGTGTCCGTCGGATTCGGCAGAGGTTCGCTATTCGCCGGAATTTCCGCAAAATGCGCCTTCACCCGCGCCTCAAAATCCTCCGCGCTCAAGGCCCCCACTCCGAGCACCACCATTCGGTCGGCGGTGTACCATTTCTGATAGAACTCTTCAAAATCCTGTTTTTGAAACGACTTCACCGTCGCTTCAGTGCCAAGGGGTGAGCGGTTCGCGAAGCGCCCCTCGCCAAGCAGGAAACCCAAATTCGAAAAATAGGCGCGATAGTGCGGAGAGTTGCGTGTGCGCATCTCCTCAAGGATCACGCCGCGCTCCTTTTCGATCTCCGCCTCATCGAAGACTTGTCCATGTGCCTGATCCTGCAGAAAGCGGAAGGCATCATCCAGCAGGGCGGTCTCCAGATGCGGCAGATCCACTTGATACACGGTCTGAAGGAAGCCCGTCATCGCGTTCAATTGCTGACCAAAGGCGAGTCCATGGCGCTGAAACGTCTCAATCGCCTGCCCTTCTGCGGGAAAGTGTTGCGTACCATTGAACGCCATGTGTTCGAGAAAGTGCGCCATGCCCAACTCGTCATCTTCCTCCATGAACGACCCCGCCTCCACCAGCAGGCGCAGACTGAGCTGATCCTCCGGATGCGCATTCGGAAGGTAGGCCCAGCGCACGCCGTTTTCGAGTTGACCATAGACGACAGCCGGATCCCCCTCAATGCCGTCCAGTTTTGGCGGCCAAGGGGCGGCGTGAAGCGGTGTCAACAGCGCGACCAGCAGGAGGAGGAACACAGATCGGATCGGGCAGACCCGTTTCGGGAGTTTGGGTAATTGCATAGCTTTTCAGATTGGGTTCACGAAAAAGGAATGAGGGTGCGATGGCATCGCACTCCAGTCATTGAACCGTTGAGTCCAAATTGCATTCGCCGGATTCCTGAATGCGCGGAACGGGCACAAGCATGGCATATGCATTGCAGTATCGGAGGTGGACATTGGAGAACAAAAGACTGGAGGGTGAGCATCAATGCATCCATCAAAAACTCGAACCAACTGTATCATACCCCAAACCCATCGCCACCCGTTGCCTTACTTGGATTTAGGTATTAGCAAATCCACCTGGATCCCTAACGCGCCAGCGACTGGCTGATGTATTCGTATCCCTGCTGAAATCCCGCTTTTGCAGCATCACGTTCCGAGATCAGAAGGATCCCAAAACACACAACCACTGCGGCTGTGAGCACATGCTTTATTTTAGGTTTCTTCATAAAAGATCGTGAGAGTTTCGGGTTCCCAGTCAACCATTGCGGTTTTGCATCGATTCCAATAAGCATAGTATGCCTCAATCCACCGTCGAGCGGTTGAAGCAGCATCTTCCGAAGGTGGAGGGAAGGGACAAAACATCCGAGGCATATCTCGATCCGAAGGGCGCATTGGAGAACTGGGTTGGAGGATAGGCTTTCGAATGTTTCTTCAAAAACCTCCTGAAAATCTACCAAAATCGACCTCCATCGCCACCCGTTCCCTTACTTGGATTCAAGTAGGAGAGGATGGGTGCTTCGGAGCACCCAGCGTCCGAACACCCAAACGGCCTGCGATAAACGCAGGCCCTACGAAAGACACATCCCCATAGGATTATCCCGAAAGACTCTACCGCATCTCCGAGGCGTGGAAAGACAGGAGAGTCATCAGAACTCGATGACGTTGCCAGCAGTTCAGGAAGCCATGATGAAAGGGAAACCGCTGATCGCTGGATTTGACCAAAGGCATATTGTCGAACCCATCGGGGGACCAGGCGCGTAACTCCTGAATCCGATCCTCCAGACCCCGGGATTGCCAATCATGTAGAGTGTTGGCTATTTCCAAAATGGAGGCGTAGGGTAGATTTCCCCCTTGAACAAATAGCTAAAATGGCTATTTTGACAGCCATGACAGTCATCACTGCAACAAACGCGAAAAACAATTTTGGCGAACTGCTCGAGGCCACGCAGAAGGCACCGGTTGAGATCTCGAAGAAAGGACGCACGGTCGCGGTGGTGCTCTCAGCAGAAGCTTTTCGACAGATGCAGGCAAAGGCAGAGGGTATCTCGGAGCGACCGTCGATCGATGGTATTCTTGGCTGGATAGAGCGGCATCCGGCAGAAGCGCAAGCACTGGACGAAACGGACTACCACCAGCACCTCGAAGAAAAATTTGCGTGAAGATTTTCTGGGATGCGAATGTGCTGGTTGATCTGGTCGATCAAGCGAGACCTGGACATGCAGATGCGGTCAAGTTGCTGAAGCAAACTCAGAAGATCGCTGCCACGAATCTTTGCGCCTGGCATTCACTCTCGATTCTGAGCTATCTCTGCACAAAGAAGTTCGGAAAAGCAGCAGCGGATGAGATGATCCAGGAACTGCTGAAAGTCTTCTCAATTCCTGCAACAGGGAGCAAAGAAGCGCAGCGCGCGTTTGCTTACAATGCTTTCGACTATGAGGATGCCCTCCAGATTTCGTCTGCTGTGGCAGGTTTTTCCGATTATGTGGTCACACGCGATGCCAAAGGTTTCAGGCAAAGTCCGATTGCAGTCGTGTCGCCAAAGAAAATTGTTTCAAAGCTTAGTAAGTAATGAAACTTGAAGTTTGTTGATCGGGTTTTGGTCGAAAGAAATGAGCGCAAAAAATACGTCCATTCACAACGAAATCGTGCTCGAAGAGCATCTGGTGCAGAACCTGTGCTTTGGCTTGGAGTTTCTAGAAAGAGTTCCTGAGGACTTAGACCGCCGGCTGGCACTCGACACGGAAGCGCTGAGTGACTTTATCCAGCAGACCCAAGCAACCGAAAGGGAAAACTGGGTCAAAGGGAAAACGTTTGAGCATTTGCCACATGCACCTCGATTTTCAGCCCCATCGATAAGCGCTTTCAATCCGTGCGTTCTTGCACTCCCAGGTATTCCAGATCACCGAACTCAACTCTGGATTTCAGCAATCCCCTTCTGAGAGATTTTGAGTCCGAACCGATGACTCTGCTCGCTGCGAGTGCCATGGATCGGAGTTCTTCATCAAAATTCCTCCGGTTCGCGCGAATGCTGAATCGGGTCGTCCAAAGCATTTTTTTTTCCTTCGCTTTCCATATTTTCTGGAAATCGTATGCCTGAAGGATCACAAAATAGCGGGGAGCTTCGATTTCCCTCACGACGTCCAGATTGGAGTCCCTGAATCGGTAGTCATACTGCGTGAGATTCCATGCCCGCATCACTGCGTCTTGATAACCCAACAGTTGGGCGTGGTTCCAAATCACCTGTCGACGGTCATCGTCAACCATTTGCTGCAACACTAGCCCCACTTCCATTCGCCCCGGATCAAACGCAGCCGCCGAAAGCTCTGCAGATGAATCCTGCAATTCTCCACTTTCGTCTTCAACACTGCCATCACCGGTCGCCAACGACATTCCATCGAATGCGTTCACAACGTTCTCGACACCCATGTTTGAGGTTGCATGCCGAAACGGGGTCGTTTTTCCCCAGTGCACCACGATGAGCAGATCGGTTGCCTCTACACTGGGAGTTGGAGCGTAATCCGCCTCCCACAGCGCTTCAGCGAGCACATTGCCAATCTCGAGAAACGACAGTCGGGTCAACGATTCATCGCGACCAGAGTTGTCCAAGCACACTCCTTTTGCAAACGCATAGGTTTCCCGCTCATATCGCCCCGACGGTAAAAGCCTGCGCTCGTATGTGGGGCTGGTTTCGGAATATGCGCTGGTCAAGGGGTCCGATCCATGTGCATGGTCGAACAAGCCTATCGTGCACAAGCACAGGAGGAAGGTCGGGAAATCAATCAATTCCGTTTTTATGAGGATCAACGATGGAGTCTTGAACGGTAAGAGGATACTCCCATTCCGGACAAAAATAAAGCATTCCCGAAACTTCGGAACACTATTTCCGCTTTGAACTTTCGGGTGATCCGAACACCCCCAAGCCAATTCGCTGTCCATGGCTTAAAGGAAAAGGGTCCCATGCGAATGATTATTTGAGATCCTGAATCCAGGATTCGAAAAAACACCGCTCGGCAGATGCCGAACTCAAAACGCTCCAATCCATCGGAGTTGCAAAACCCCGACCTGTTGGACTCAAGATCCCGCTTCGTTTTTCCACAAGGTCCGTGCGAGCTTCAGAAATGCGCTGATATAGTCCACCTCGGCATCGGCTGCCCGAATCCCCAAAAAGATCTGCTTGGCCACACCGCTGTGACCCAATCGGATGGGAACGATGTCGAACTTTGGGATGCTTTCTTCCACAAACCAGCGCGGCAGTGCTCCGACGCCACGACCACTGGCGATCATCTGAAGCATGATGTCGGTGGTTTCGATAATTTTGTGGCGCTTGGGAACGACTCCGGCGGGAGTGAGAAACTGGTTGAAAATATCGAGGCGGTCGATGCTGACGGGATAGGTGATGAGCACCTCCTGGGTGAGATCCTCGGGCTGGATGCAGGGACGTGTTTGAAGAGGATGATTTCGTGCCACAACCAACACTTGTTCGTAGTCAAAAACAGGCTCAAAACTGAGTTCTTCTTTAAAGACGGGATCGGGAGTGACCAACAAGTCGATTTCGTGCCCGACCAACGCTCCGATTCCACCAAATTGAAATTCCTGTTTTACATCCAAATCAACTGAGGGCCATTGCGCCAGGTAGGGCTTGGCCATCTTCAGCAGCCATTGGTAACAGGGGTGGCATTCCATCCCGATGCGCAGCGTTCCCCTTTCGCCCCGCGCAAACTGCAGCAGATTTGACTCGGCCAGCGTAAACTGTTGGTGCAAGCGGTTTGCCACGGTGAGCAAGTATTCACCCGCTTGAGTTGGGACCAGGCGGCGACCCTCCCGGTACCAGATTCTGACTCCAAGCTGATCCTCCAATTTGCGAATGCTATGACTCAAAGCGGATTGGGTGAGGTGCAGCTTTTCAGCAGCGGCGGTCAGAGAGCCATACTTCTCAACCGAGCGAATGATTTCGAGATGAATGCGTTCGAGAATTTGCATCGTAACTTTTCCCATGAGCCAGAATCATGGATATGTGAATTTATACCATTTTACTTCATGGATACAAGTGGATAGAATGCGTAATCCGTAAAAATCCAGAAAACATCAAAATGGTGAAGATCCACAACTTGGGCTACCCACGCATGGGAGCAAAACGAGAACTGAAATTTGCGCTGGAGCGTTATTGGAAGGGCGAATCCACGCTGGCAGACTTGAAGCAGACAGGAGCTGAGCTGCGTCACCGCCACTGGCGAGACCAGTCCATGCTCGATTTTGTTCCGGTTGGGGATTTTTCGTTTTACGATCATGTCCTGGACATGAGCTTTACCTTGGGGAATTTGCCCGAGCGGGTGAGCGGATTTTCGGGTGATGCATTGGACAACTCCTTCAGAGTCGCGCGGGGTCGTTCTGCCAATACTGCCATCGCAGAGTCTGAATCATGCGGATGCGGTGCGGTGGCAGCAGGTGAAATGACAAAATGGCTGGATACCAATTATCACTACATTGTTCCTGAGTTTACGGCCAAAACGCGTTTTGAACTCGATCCTTCGCGTTTGCTGGAGCAAATCCAGGAGGCCCAAGAACAGGGTCACACGCCAAAACCCGTGTTGCTGGGACCTGTTTCCTATCTTGCCCTTGGAAAATCGAAAGATGGTTCCCATAAACTGCAGCTGCTCCCGGAATTGCTCCATACTTACAAGGAATTGCTGGAAGCGTTATCCCGGCAGAACATCGAATGGGTGCAGATCGATGAACCGATTTTGGTAACGGATTTGGATGCAGCATGGGTGGATGCCCTGCAAACCGCGTATCAAGAATTCTCCGCTTGTCGCATCAAACTTCTGCTGACCTGTTATTTTGGCCAACTCCGGGAAAACCTGACTGTGGTTGCGCAATTACCGGTATCAGGGGTGCATCTGGATGCCGTAAATGCATGGGATGAAGTGGAAACCTTGATCGATTCCCTGCCCCAAGACAGGATTGTCTCGCTCGGCATCATCAACGGACGCAATGTCTGGAAGTCGGATCTGGTCGCCATACTCGATGGCTTGGAACCGTTGGCAAAACGGCTCAAAGATCGCCTCTGGCTGGCTCCATCGTGCTCCTTGCTCCACGTACCGGTAGACTTGGAATCCGAAGAAAAGCTGGACCCGGAAATCCGTTCCTGGTTGGCATTTGCGAAGCAAAAACTCGTCGAACTGGAAATCCTCAGAAAAGCCTTGAATGAAGGCCGTGAGAGCGTTCGTGAGGCGCTGCGGGAAAATGCAGCTGCAATGGATTCCCGCAGAAACTCCAGTCGGGTTCACCAGGCGGGAGTTCAAGAAGCACTCAAAACCATCTCTCCGGAACTCGGACAGCGAAAGAGCCACTATGCCATACGCGCCGAGTTACAATCTGCACGCCTCCAGCTTCCGCGTTTTCCAACGACGACGATTGGGTCGTTTCCGCAAACCCAAAGCATTCGCAATGTTCGCAGTCAGTATAAAAAAGGAAAGCTGGATGAAGCACTTTACACCGAAGCCATGCGCCATGAGATTGCCCAGTGTGTGAAGGCGCAGGAGTCTTTGGGACTGGATGTTCTGGTGCATGGAGAACCTGAGCGCAACGACATGGTTGAGTATTTCGGGGAACAACTCAACGGCTATGCATTCACCGAATTTGGCTGGGTGCAAAGTTACGGTTCCCGCTGTGTGAAGCCTCCTATCCTATTTGGAGACATCTCCCGGCCCAAAGCCATGACCGTGGATTGGATGACCTACGCACAGTCACTCACCTCAAAACCGATGAAAGGCATGCTGACGGGACCCGTCACCCTGCTGAACTGGTCCTTTGTCAGAGACGACCAACCCAGATCAACCACCTGCAAACAGCTTGCACTTGCGATTCGCGAAGAGGTCTTGGATCTTGAAAGAGTCGGCATTGCGATTGTGCAAATTGACGAAGCTGCCCTGCGTGAAGGATTGCCGCTGCGGCGATCCCAATGGCAGGAATACCTCGACTGGGCCGTGGAGTCCTTTCGCATTACTGCAAACGGGGTGGCGGACGAGACTCAAATCCACACGCACATGTGTTATTCCGAGTTCAATGACATCATCGCATCCATTGCTGCGATGGACGCAGATGTCATCACCATCGAAACCTCCCGTTCTGACATGGAATTGCTGGATGTATTTGACGACTTCCAATACCCAAACGCAATTGGGCCGGGGGTATACGATATTCACACGCCCAATATTCCAACTGTTGAATCCATTGTGAACCTGATGGAAAAAGCTGCCAGCCGTATTCCTTCCGAGCGACTTTGGGTAAACCCGGATTGTGGTCTGAAAACCCGGCAGTGGAAAGAAGTCATTCCATCGTTGACTCACATGGTGGATGCGGCCCGGAAGCTACGCGAATCTGCCTTGGTAAATGCTTTTGAATCCCAGTTCTAAAATCATGAATGCAACAATACCAGTGATGCACATGCGCGATATCCTTTCGACAAATGGCACGCTATTTTCATTTGAGTTTTTCCCACCCAAATCGGAACGGGCGGCCGCATCGCTCTATCAGACCATCTCCGAGCTGCAACCCTACGAACCTGCATTCGTCAGTGTGACCTATGGAGCAGGAGGAACGACTCGTGAAGCGACGCTCGGACTCGTTCTTCGGCTGGCACAGGAGACAAACCTGAACACCATTCCGCACCTTACCTGCGTCGGTCATACCCAAAAGGACATCGAAGTGCTTCTCGAGAAATATGCCGAAGCAGGGGTGAACAATCTACTGGCACTGCGCGGTGATTTCCCCAAAGGGACTCACATTTCCGCTGCGGGAGAGTTCCCTTATGCCGCCGATCTGGTGGCGTTTATCCGCCGATTTTCAGAACGACATGGGCATGATTTCGGGATTGGTGTTGCTGGGTTTCCCGAAGGACACCCTGAAACTCCCAATCGCTTACGCGAAATGGACCATCTCAAGGCCAAGGTCGATGCGGGAGCGGACTATATCTGCACGCAGCTGTTCTTTGAAAATGCAGACTTTTATGATTTTCAGGGTCGCTGCGAACTCGCGGGTATCGATGTTCCAATTCTGGCTGGCATCATGCCTGTGACGAGTCTGAACGGGTTAAAGCGCATGGCAGAACTGGCCGGAGGAAGCCGTATCCCGGCAAGGTTGCTGCGAGCACTCTCACGTACAAATGGCGATGAATCCCGTATTCGTCACGTTGGCATTCATCATGCAACTACCCAGTGTGCCGACCTGATCCATCAAGGTGCGAAGGGAATCCATTTCTACACCCTCAACCAATCGACTGCGACATTGGAGGTTTTTCGCGGACTCGGACTCAAACGGGAAACCGACATCGAGCTTCAAAGTGGATCTTCCAGGATTTCCAACAATCGCGAAGACACATAGACGCGGTCACGCTGACGATCATCCACGGGAATCAGGATATCCTCACTCTGAAGGACTTGGATCGCTTTGGAAGCTGTGTTGTATGCAACTTCCAGAGCGGACTGTACCTTGCGAGCCGTGAGGTAAGGATTGGTCGCGATCAGATCCAGAATGCGTGGCAAAATCACAGGTCGTTTCCCGTGCAGCTGGTTCCTCCACTCATCCAGCTGTGCATTGATCAACTGACTGCGCTTCATCGCATCTCCGGCTTGATGTTCCACCGCATTGAGGAAAAACAAGAACCATTGCTTCCAGTCCCCATTTTCACTCACCTCCCGCAAACACTGGTAATACTGAGTCCGATTCGCTTCAAAGGAAGCACTCAGGTATAAAAAAGGTCCGTCCATGATGCCGCGCTCAATGAGCAGCAGGGTGATCAACAAACGCCCTATACGGCCATTTCCGTCCAGAAACGGGTGAATGGTCTCAAACTGGTAGTGAATCAGGGCAGCATGCAGCAAAACTGGCAAATCGCCTTCATGCACATAGCGCTCCCATTCGTTCAAACAGTCCTGCAAGTGTTGGGGTGGCGGAGGCACAAAGGAAGCGTTTTTTATGCTACACCCAAGAGGTCCGATCCAGTTTTGAATCGTTCGAAATTTGCCAGGATGCGCATGATCCCCCCGCACGCCTTGCATCAGGATTTCATGTAACTCCAGAATCAGGCGTTTCGAGATCGGCAGTGCATGCACCCGTTCGAGACCATACTCAAGCGCCTGCACATAGTTGTTCACTTCCCGTATGTCATCCGGGCTGCGTTCCACTTTCGCCCCTGCTTCCACCGCAAGAATTTCTCCCAATGTTGCCTGAGTGCCTTCAATTTTGGATGAATACACTGCCTCCCGCCGAGCATAGGGCCTGATCAAGACATGCGGGTTTGGCAATCGTTTCGCCTCACCCGTCAATTTACCGATCTCAATATCTGCCCGGGAAAGGGCAGAGACCAAGGCGACATCCCATTCGATCTTGGGAGGCAGCGGATCCGGGTGAAAGGCAAAACCTCCCTCTTCAATCGCCTTCCATTCACCCGTTGCTGTACGTCCTGCCTGTTTCATTTTGTGAAATAATCCGCAATCTTATTTCATTTATGTCAACTTTTTGAAATAACAACCCCACTTATTTCAAAATGGGAGAGCCGTACGACCCATATACAGTTGAAATGCACATCCATTAACTCAAGCCCGGAGATTCCCTGGGTAAAGGAATTCCCCTTGAACTGCCACCGGATTCGAATAACATTCCTCCACATGGAATCCGGACAGGAATTTATCGCGAAACTCCCGTCCCATTTGCTTTGGGATGTCGATCCAGCGTCCCTCGATGCTGACCAACATGCGGCATTCCTGATTCGTCGAATCATGGACCGTGGAGATTCGGAAGAAGTCCGCCAAGCTTGGTCTTACTATGGCGCCCAACGGGTACGCGATGCGCTGGTTCAGGCTCCGGCATTGAACCGCAAGACCCTCAGCTTTTTTGCCAATCAGTTCCAAATCCCCAGTAATACCTTTCGCGCCTGGCAACAACCCCTTCACTGGGATTCATGAACCTGCATACCGAAGCCGTCCCTGAACCATTGTGGAATCTCTTGCAGGAACTGATGAAAGATCCTCACTTGAGCGACTTCACTCTCGTTGGAGGCACAGCCTTGGCCTTGCATTACGGACATCGACAATCCGTCGACATCGATTTATTCTGTGATCATTCGTTTGATCCATCGAAACTGGGTCTATCGCTAACAGAACACTTTCAACTGGTTCACACTTCCATCGAATCCAATTCGGTTTCGGGTGTGATCAACGGCATCAAGATCGACTTCATGGCGCACCGTTATGCAATGATTGCACCCATCCTGGAACAGGACAGTATTCGCCTGTGTTCGGTCGAGGACATCGCCGCCATGAAACTCAACGCCATTGCCAATCGTGGCAGCAAAAAGGACTTCTGGGATCTCTTTGAACTCATGCAGCATTTTGAACGCTCGCAATTGCTCGGATTCTTTCAAGAGAAGTACCCCAAGGCAAACCTCTGGACCGTCGAAAAATCACTATCGTGGTTTGAAGATGCTGACCTTGATCCCGATCCTCGCTGTTTGAAAGGTTACACCTGGGCGAAAATTCGTTCAGCGATTTCCGAGTGGAATCGCCTATGATCGAGTCAAGGCCGAGGTGTGCTCCCAGATACTGAAATTAAAATCCGCTTCTCGCTCAACGCATCGATTTGCGATACATTTCCAATTGCTCATGGTACTCCTGCGGATGGAATTCCCGCTTGACCGACAGGATGAGTCTCACGGTTTCGAGGTGTTTCGCGTTACGCATGTTTCGGGCGCGCATTTCGGCTCGGGTGGCAGGTGACATTCCAATGAAAGGGAGCGTAAACCGATTGAGAAAGTCCACATCCCACGAAGGAAGATCTGCAAGATACGCTTCGGTCAATCCTTTTGGCGTAAGGAACCGTATCGGGTCCTCATGCAGATCACGATCCACTCGTTGCTGAAAGGTCAGGCGAGGCTGAATCACCATCGGTTTCAATTCGTAAATTTCCCCACCGACCGGAAATTCAAGGTCGGTGTTGAATTCCCTGAACACAGGCTGCCAATCGAGCACCGCATCCAGCTGCGGTTTCATGAGCATATCGATTTCGGATGTAATCGAATCCCGCACATCCCCATCTGGATCACCCAGAGGCAAATGCTCATTGGCATCGGCCCAAAGCAACCATGAAAGCGTGGTAAACCCCCAAAGCATGAGGGCACATTTGGAGAGGCGCGGAGGTATCATGATTCTTTTCGGTTTATCTCTTCTGATCGATTTTCCCGCAACAGGTTCAATTTGGATCGAAACGCACTCGTTTAGGATCACCTCGATCTTTTCCCTTCTGAGTTTGCCCTGTATAAGCAAATGAAGGGCATTAGCCCTTGATTTTGCATAGGGTGGCTTCGGTCCTCGCGTGCTTTGGGTCCAAATCCGGAATGATCACAATTTCCGCTACGAGGAAACCGCAGTGCCACAAATCATTTCTGGAGGCTTTTCATTACTAATTTCTGCAAATCATCTCTTGGTGTGCGATAAGGTGATGGGTTCAGTCGTTGTGAGTGCAGTAAACCCGTTACCCTGAGCAATACTTAGACATGAAGCATTTTTTGAAAATCCTGGTGGTGTTATTCGTCGTGGGTGCCATCACATTTTGGGTGTGGAAACGAATCCAGACCGATGACAACTCTCGGGAAGACGAATCCTATGCGGACCGCCCTGTGCCCGTTGCAGTAACCCCGGTTGTAAAAGACTCCATCGAAAGACGCCGCGTGCTCAGTGGCACTCTGGAGCCGCACTCTGAGTTCCGGGTTGCACCCAAAATCGGAGGTCAACTGACCGAGATGCTCGTTGATTTTTCAGATGTGGTGACCCCTGCACAAGTGGTTGCAAATCTCGACGATACCGAGATCCAGCAGCAAGTGCTGCAGGCCGAAGCCAATCTCGCCGTCGCGGAGGCAAATCTGGTCGAGGCGCGGAGCCTTTGGGAGATTTCCAAACGCGAAATCGAACGCTTCAACACCCTGCGTGACCGGGAGTTTGTATCCGCAGCCGACTACGAAACCGCCGAAGCCCAATACCTTGCACGCCAGGCACAGCTCAAGGTCGCCGAAGCACAACTGCGCCGCCAGCAGGCCGTATTGCAGTCGGCGCGCATCCAGAAAAGCTATACCGAAGTGAGAGTCATCTGGTCCGGTTCGGGCAAGGAACGCATCGTCGCTGAACGCTATCAAGAGGTGGGGGATGTGGTATCTCCCAATCAAACACTCTTCCGCATCGTCGAAATCGATCCCATCAAGGCCGTCATTCACGTGACCGAGCGAGACTATGTGTTCATGCAACCCGGACAATCCGCCACATTTGAGACCGATGCGTTCAAGGGTGAGGTATTCCACGGCACGGTTGACCGAGTTTCTCCGGTTTTTCGCGAATCCACACGTCAGGCTCGTGTTGAACTCTCCGTGCAAAATCCGGACTACCGGCTGAAACCCGGCATGTTTGTGCGCGTGCGCATCACGCTGGATCGCCTCGAATCTGCCACGATTGTTCCCGAGATTGCCCTGGCCCGGCGCAAGGATCAAACCGGAGTGTTCATCGCTGACCCTGAGACTCACACCGTTTCGTGGAAGCCAGTTGAAGTGCTCTTTCTGGACGACGGACGCTGCGCCATCCAACCGGAATCACTTAGTGGACAGGTCGTCATTCTGGGTCAGCACCTGCTCGAAGACGGCTCTGAAATCTCCATTGTGGACACCACGATCCCCTCCATCAGCCAACCATGAGTTTACCGCAATTCAGCGTCCGCCGGCCGATCTTCACGACCATGATCACCCTGATCGTGGTCGTGCTGGGGGTTTTTTCGTTTCGTCAGCTCAAAATTGACCTGCTTCCACCAGTGGAGCTGCCAACCGTTTCGGTGCGCACTGGCTACCCCGGAGCCAGTCCCCAAGTGGTGGAAACCCGGGTCACCCAGATTCTGGAGGAAATCATCGCAACGGTTCCAGGGGTTGACGAAATATCATCGAGTACCTACCAGGGTTTCAGTAATATCAGGGTGACCTTCGCCTGGGGAACCAATCTCGACGCTGCGGCCATCGAAGTTCAGACCAAGATTGAAGACGAAATCAACGAACTCCCGCAGGACATCAATCGTCCGCGAGTGAGCAAGTTTGACATCGGTAGCTTTCCGGTCGTGCTGCTGGGCATCTCCAGCGATCTGGATCCCGTGGAAATGACGGACATGATCAACCACGAGATCCGCTATCGCTTCTCGCGGGTTCCCGGGGTGGCTCAAGTGGACCTGTGGGGAGGCTTCGACCGGGAAATTCGCATCGACCTCGATCCAGACCGCCTGCGGGCGCTCCAGGTGCCCGTTGACCGGGTCCTCACTGCACTGCGAAATGCGAATCTCGACCTGCCTTCGGGAAGCATCGCAACGGGTCGATACGAAATCAATTTGCGAACACCTGCCCAATACCGGAGTCTCGAAGAAATCCGCGACACCATGGTCCAGGCCGATGATGGTGCTGTCGTTACGATCCGTCAGATCGCCGAGGTTCGCGATACTTATGATCGCCCCTGGCGAGTGGACCGCATCAACGGAGTGAAGGGCATTCGCGTGGCGATCCGCAAGCAGGCCGATGCCAACACCGTAGAAGTGGCGAAGGGCGTGCTCGCCGAAATCGAGGCCGTAAACCGCGATTTCCCACAGCTGAACGTGATCCCGGTGATCAATCAGGGAAATTTCATCGAACGTTCGATCCAGAATGTGGCGATGTCGGTGTTCTATGGAGGGGGACTGGCGATCCTGGTACTGTTGTTTTTCCTCAGAAATGTGCGCATCACCGCTGTGATTGGAGCGGCCATACCCATCTCCATCATTGCCACCTTTGCCATGCTGTATTTTGGAGGATTCACCATCAACCTGATGACACTCGGCGGACTGGCGCTCGGAGTGGGCATGATGGTGGACAGCTCCATCGTTGTGCTGGAAAATATCTTCCGCAAGCGCGACTCGGAAGGACTCGATCCGAAACAGGCAGCGCCAGAGGGTGCCCAGGAGGTCGCCACCGCCATTGTTGCCAGCACGATCACCACCCTCGTCATTTTTCTGCCCGTCGTCTTCATCAAGGGAGTCTCCGGATTGCTGTTCAAGGACTTGGCCTACGTGATCGTATTCTCCCTCATCTGCTCACTGCTGGTCTCCCTCAGTCTGGTCCCCATGCTGTCCTCAAAGCTCATCCAACCCAAGGGAGTCGGTGCACAAAAACGCCGGAAATCCCTGCAGCGTTTGGTCGATTTTTCGGAGAAATGGTTTCAAAACCTCGAGCAAAGTTATCAAAACCTCCTGGCGGGCGCCCTGAATCATCGCATCAAAATTTCCGCCTTCGCCACCCTGCTTTTTGCACTGAGCATTTACCTCTTCCGCTTCATTGGCACGGAATTTCTCCCACCCAGCGATGAAGGAGAAGTGCGCATCTATGGCAAAATGGAGGTGGGAACACGATTTGAAATTGTCGACGAGGCGATGAGGCGCATCGAACGCATTGTGGAAGAATCTGTCCCCGAAAAAGTTGCCTCCATTACCAGTGTTGCCGAGGGCTGGGGCGATGCGCGCATTTCGTTGGTGCCCGCCGCACAAAGAGCACGCTCCAATGAAGAAATTGCAACCGACCTGCGACTCAAACTTCGCGGACAAATCGCCGGTATGGAAATTTTTACATGGGCACCGCAAGGACAGTTTGTGCTGCAGCGCGTGCTCGGAGATATTGACGGAAACGGGTTTCGCGTGGAGGTGAGGGGCTACGAAATATCGGTCCTGGAGGATATCGCCAACCAGGTGTATGAGGAACTCGAAAAAATCGAGGGGACGGGCTATCTGAATAAGAGTTTTGACGAAGGGCTTCCGCAGGAAGAATTAATCCTGGACCGGGCCAAAATCGCAGCGTTGGGGCTGTCTCCAAGGGATGTTTCCAATGTACTGCAAACCGCAGTTGCCGGATCGCGCGCGGGCAATTTTCAGACCGAGGGTCGTGCCGTCGAGATGGTGCTTCAACTGGCCAACGCCGAATCACTCACCATGGATGAGGTGCTCGACCTCACGCTTTCGACTCCTTCTGGGGAACAGGTCGCGCTGCGCAATCTCGTCTCCAACGAGAGCAATCGTGCACCACAGGGCATCCAGCGTAAGGATCAGCAGCGCTACGTCAGCATCGACGTCAATGTGGAGGATGCCGACACGGGTACCGTCGCCGCAAGGGTTCAGGCCATGCTCGACTCTCTGCCACGCCCCGAGGGCTACAGTTTCCTGATCACTGGCAGCTTTGAAGAGCAGCAAAAAGCATTTGGCGAACTCCTGATCGCCATCGTGCTCTCGCTGCTGCTGGTCTACATGGTGCTCGCCTGTCAGTATGAGTCCTTGGTCAATCCCCTGATTGTGATGTTGTCAGCACCCATGGCCGGCATTGGCGTGATTATCGCCCTCATGGGAACAGATACCACCTTCAATCTTCAATCCGCCATCGGTTGCATCATGCTGGGCGGTATCGTCGTGAACAATGCCATCCTGCTTGTGGATCAGGCAGGCAAGTTACAGTCGCGCGGCATGCCAGCGAGAGAAGCCGTGACCGAATCAGGACGCCGACGCCTCAGGCCCATTCTGATGACCACACTGACCACGATTCTGGGCTTGCTTCCACTCGCACTGGGTATTGGCGAAGGTGCGGATGCACAGGCACCACTTGCCCGGGCCGTCATTGGTGGACTCACCGCGTCCACGCTGATCACGCTCATCCTGATCCCCTGCGTTTATTCCCTGGTTCACCAAAGGGAAAATCTGGCAAAGGAATCCGCCGGTTGAGAGTTCATGAGTCGGGCTTTCAGCCCTCGCGTGATGGGATCACCTTTTCTCCTGGGCCTGCAGCCCAGGCTGGTATGAAACAAGGCTTCGCCCCTCGAAAACACATGCTGCCGCTCATCCGGTATCCTCGCCGTTCAATTACGCCAATACCATTCAATCGACACGCTTTTATCACGACATTTTCACTCCTCGGCCTGCTGCCCAGGCTGGTATGAAACGAGGCTTCGCCCTTGGAAAACTCGTTGCCGCCAGCGCCAACGGCGCGAGATCATACCAGCCTGGGGCGGCGCCCCAGGAATCACAGGAGTCCCAACCCAAGGGCTGAAGGCCCGACCCATATTCTTGATTCCCTCCCGGGACTGTGTGCAGAAGAGTTGCAGTGAAACCGTTTTAGGGTTCCAATGTTTCGAACGAATGAGCACCACAACCCTGCCACCCGAATCCGCAATCTCTCCACCACCCACGGTGCAGGTGCGGAAACTGGGACTGCAATTCCGGGAAACGGGCAACACCGCATTTCAGGCGGTAAATCTGGATCTGCAGGCGGGCGAGATTGTCGCCATCATTGGTCCGAGCGGTTGCGGCAAATCGACCTTGCTCAAATCCATCGCGGGGCTGTTGCGCCCGACCGACGGACACATCCAGTGGGCCGGGGATCACGTCCCCGAACTGGCGTTTATCTTTCAGGACCCCACCCTGCTTCCCTGGCGCACTGCCCTGGGCAATGTGGAGGTGCCGCTGCGCCTGAGGGGAAGCAGTGTCGCCGAGCGGCGCGAGCGATGTGAACAGGCCATGAGAGACGTACTGCTCGATGGCTTTTCCGACTACTTCCCCAAGGCACTCTCGGGCGGAATGAAAATGCGGGTTTCACTGGCAAGAGCACTCACGCTCAACCCACAATTGCTCTTTCTGGATGAACCCTTTGCGGCGCTTGATGCGATGACCCGCAATCAGATGAATGAGCTGGTGCTCAGCCTCCAGCGCAAATCGGGCTGGAGTGTGTTGATGGTCACCCACTCGGTACACGAAGCAATTTTCATGGCAGATCGGGTGTGCATCATGAGTCCCGCACCGGGAACACTGGGTGAAATCATCCCCATCCAACTGCCGCGCGAACGGAAGCTGGAACTGCAAACCACACCTGCCTACCTCGACTACGTAAACTCCATCCGCAATCAAATCACCTTCAGCGGAGGCAACGAAAACTGCGGTATCGTTTCAAACGGAGCATGAACCCACCCAACCACTCCCACCCGCTCGTCAATCGAGTGTTGCTGCCACTGAGTTCCGGGTTGCTCGTGATCGCCATCTGGTATGGTGCAATCGCGCTGTTTGACATCAACCCCTACTTTCTACCGCCCTTTCACGAGGTCATGAAGGCGTTCTACAATGAAGGGCCACGCCTGTTGCAATCCGCAGCTGTCACGGCGCAGTTTGGCCTGAGTGGCTTCCTCATCGCCGTCGTGCTCGGTGTGCTGCTCTCGATCGGACTCAGTGCTTCCCGCCTGGTTCGCCAGGCCATCTACCCTTGGATCCTGCTCATCCAGATGACACCAGTGGTTATTTTTGCTCCCATTATTGTGCTGTGGTTCGACTATGGTGCCGCCTCGGTTGTCACCATCACCTTCATCACCAGTTTTTTCCCGATTGTAGCCAATACCACACTCGGACTGATTTCCACCGATCCCAACCTGATCGACTGCTTCAAAGTGTATCGCGCCTCACCGCTTCAGACCCTCTTCCTGCTTCGCCTGCCCCATGCACTTCCGCAGATGATCAATGGCATCAAGATCGCCGCAACGCTCATTCCAATCGGAGCGGTATTTGGTGAGTTTTTTGTGGGGAGCTTTCAAGCCGGGCGCGGCGGGCTGGGCCTGCTGGTCTTTATCTATAACAAAGAAACACTGATTCCCGAGCTCTTTGCCGTTGGACTCACCGCCTGTCTGCTGGGTCTGATCATTGTGACTACCGTGCAGATACTCAACTGGTGGCTGCTGCACAAATGGCACGATTCCTTTGCCAACTCAAACCGCGCATGAGGGGGACGGAGGGGAATCGGAGCCACTGCCATACTTCGGAAATTTCTCAAATTCCACTGCGCTTGGAAATGTGAAGAGCGTGGTGCCATGTGAAACCACAACCATCGAAGACACGCATTTCATCTGGATTTGATCCCACGCTACGACTCCCATGACCATCCGACCCTATCATTCGAACGACACTGATGCACTGATCCAGCTCTGGACCGATTGCAAGCTGACCATCTCCCGCAACAACCCTCGAAAAGACCTGCAGCGAAAGCTCGCAGAAAATCCTGATGAAATGCTTGTGGCGGAACAGGATGGCACCGTGATCGGCAGCTGCATGCTCGGCTACGATGGACACCGTGGGTGGATCTACTACCTCGCGGTATCCCCCGCCCACCAGCAACAGGGCATCGCGCGGAACCTGATGCAACATGCCGAAACACTGCTGCGCAAACGCGGATGCCCCAAAATCAATCTGATGGTGCGCGAGAGCAACCGAGAGGTGATCGCCTTCTACCACCGCATCGGATACCAGCAGGATGCAGTCATCACCCTGTCCAAGCGCCTTGAGGGCGACGCTCCATCCGCATAGTCGCATCGTGTCAGCCCAACTTCGCCACCTGAGCAGGTGACCCGAACTTGACTTGATGCAACTGCGGGATTGGCTTTGCGTACCATGAAACGTGTGTTGTGCAATCTGCATCCCGGACTCATCCTTGCTGCGGCAACCCTGCTGCTCTATGCCTGCGAGCGTCGTCCCGAGGCCACACCGAGCAAACCGGGTGAGGCGCCGCGCATTTCCCTCGTCTTTCAATCCGACTGGTTTGCACAGCCTGAGTATGCAGGATTTTACCAGGCACTGGCCACTGGACGCTATGCTGACTACGGACTCGACGTGACCATCCTCGAAGGAGGACCCAATGCGGATCCCACCAAGCGCCTGCTGCTCAAGCGTTGCGACCTCATGAACATCCGCGCAGACGACGCCATCGTCGCCCACGCACGCGGTATGCCTGTACGCTTCATCGGTGTGACGATGCAGCACAACCCTCAGGGCATCCTGTCCCACGCCGAACATGCAATCACAGACTTCCGTCAGCTGGACGGACGCCGCGTGATGGTCGATGTGGGCGCTCCCTGGATTGACTACATCGAAAGCAAATACGACATCCAGCTCATCCGCATGCCACACAATTTTGGTCTGAGCCACTTCCTCAACGACCCGAAATTCATCATGCAGTGCTTTGTCACGAACGAGGCCTACTTCGTGCGCCAAAAGGGGGCTAACCCGCATGTGCTGCCCATCTGGGAAAGCGGACTGGACACCTATCGCGGCATCCTCGTGCACGCCGAAACCTGGGAGACAAAACGCCCGGCACTGGAAGCCTTTGTGCGTGCCACTCAGGAAGCCTGGCATGAATACCTGTATGAAGATCCCGCACCCGCCCATGATCTCATCGCACAGCGCAATGAACGCATGACACCCGAGTTGATGGAGTTCATCCGTCAGTCCATGCTCGACTACGGAATCGTGGACGGCAAACCCAACCACCCAGCCAATATAGGCCGACTCGAGGCCGACAAAGTTCAGTCCAATGTCGATATCCTTCACCAACTCGGCGTGATCGACAAAAAGGTTGATATTTTCGAACTTTTCCCAACGCTCGCAACTTCCAGTTTGAACGAGGTGGAGCACTGAATCGACCCTGTCGGTTGCAGTCTTTCATTTCCCACCCAACACTTCCGGGCTTTGGTGGCAGCATGTCCCGGATCTTGCATGCAACTCATGAAACCTGACATCCTGTACACGTTTGTCCTTGCCATCCTGCTGAACGCCGCGACGCAACCTGCCGCCGCACAACTCGACACCGCTGTGGCTGAGGGACCCATCACCGAACTCGAAGCCTTCATCGTTCGCGAGAGCACTGCATACGCCGCAGGTGGCATCGAGCCCCAGTCCCGCACAGTGTCGGGACTCTTCAACACCGATAAAACCATCATTGAAATCCCGCGCTCAGTGACCCTGCTCACGCCTGAGCACATGGATTTGCTGCAGATTGACGATCTGCGCTCACTCTCAAAGTTTGGGGCGGGCACACAATTGATCAACCACTACGGCGTCACGGGCACTCCCATTCTACGCGGGGCCAAGGGTGCCACCCTGCTCAACGGCATGGTGCGCAGCTTCAATCTCAACGAAATGCCGCTGTCCTTCGGCTCATCCGAAGCCCTTGACATTGTGAAGGGACCCACGCCTCCCAACATCTCTCCGACGCATGTGGGCGGATTTGTCAACCTCGTCCCCAAGCAGCCGTTCTTTGACAAACATCGCGGTTCCATCGAGTTCACACTTGGCAGTCACCAGCAGTATCGCACCCTGCTGGACTACGGGGGTCCCGTGATGCTGGGCAATCGTCCCTCCGCCTTTCGGGTCTCCCTCACCTTCAACCGGGAGGGCAGCTACTATGATCGTCTGCGCAATGATTTTGAATCGGCCTATGCCTCCATCAAGACTGACCTGACCCCCGGCATCACGGCGTTTGCGGGCTTCGAGTATTTCCACTACCAGAGCTCGGAAAATGCAGGCTGGAACCGTGTGACGCAGGACCTGATTGACAACGGCAACTACATCATTGGCGAACCCGTGAACATGGTAGATGCGAGCTTTCAAAACACCGCCCATCGCGACCTCAGCTCCTATCCTTACGGCTTTGGATTCTACAATGGAATCGAGGATTTCAACGCTTTGGTGGTGCCCACGGCCGTGGTAGACGCTGCCGTTGCAAGTGGTTCCATCAGCGCAGCCGCACGCGATGCCATGCTCAACCTCGCCGACCCCGATGACCGCGCACGTGCCTATGGCCAACCCCTGCCCAGCACAGGTCAGGTGGATCCCCGTTTTGCGGCACGGGCGGATCTCAACGAGTTGCTGGCCCGCCTGAGTCAGAATCCCAACGAAGGCTACCGCTACACGCGCGAGTATTTTGCACGCGGAGGAACGGTTTTCACCACGCCATTGAGCGGCAATCAGGTGCTTTCGGACGAACGCGATCACTCAGAGGCAACCAACTGGGTTGGATTTCTCGATCTGGACTGGACCGGAGGTCGGGGTACCCACTGGCAATACAAGGCATTGCTGGATACCTTGAAGACGGAAAAACTGTCGTCCTACGGCTACGCCATCGATACCGAACAGTTCATTCTCGACCAGCTCGTACAGGGACTGGACTACCTCGACTGGTTCGAACGCAGCACCCTGAGTTATGGTGTTGGCCTGCGCTACACCGACGCCGAAATGGTGCAGGATTATTTTGCCGAACCCTTTCCACGGCGCGACATCTCAAGACGCAACGTCAGCGATAACTCGCGCATCCTCGCCGGACCTCAGATCGGTCCCGATGGACTCAACTACTGGTCACCGGACATTGGCGCCAACGTGCGCTCCGAACTACTGCAGGCATCCGCGTTTGCCCAGCTCGATTCCCAGTTGACCGAGCGCATCGAACTCATGCTGTCCCTGCGCGGGGAACAGGCCT
>JBEGIR010000033.1 GCA_040224245.1 Puniceicoccaceae bacterium
GGTGCTGGGCGCTGGCATTGTCGGTACCAACGCAGCCAAGGTGGCTGCCGCACTGGGTGCGCGCGTCTTCGTGCTCGACATCAATGTGGACCGATTGCGCTATCTTGACGATGTAATGCCGTCCAACGTGTTCACCCTGATGTCGAATCCAGCAAACATTCGCAGTCTGGTAAAGCGTGCGGACATTGTGATTGGAGGTGTGCTGGTACATGGTGGACGCGCGCCTAAATTGATCACGCGCGACATGCTCAAAACCATGCGCAAGGGCGCGGTGATGGTCGATGTCGCGATCGACCAGGGCGGTTCGTTCGAGAGTTCGCGTCCCACGACTCATAAGGACCCCATCTACGAGGAAGAAGGTGTGATTCACTACTGCGTCACCAACATGCCGGGAGCGATGCCAGTTACCTCCACGGTCGCCTTGACCAATGTGACACTCCCCTATGTTGTCAAAATTGCCAACAAGGGCATTCTCGAAGCTGCTCGCATGGATTCATCCATCCAGCACGGCATCAACATGCACGATGGAAAAGTGGTCTATCAGGCGGTGGCTGATACGTTTGATCTTCCGTACACTCCCCTGTCGCAGTTTCTCTGATGTCCACCTGGATTTCCCCAGCCAAACTCAATCTTTACCTCGCGGTAACGGGAATCCGGGAATCGGATGGATTTCACGAACTCGACTCACTGGTCACGTTATTGGACTTTGGCGATACGCTCACACTGACCCGTTCAACCGACGGAGGGGATCATTTTTCCTGCAACACACCCGAGCTAGCCTGGGACTCCCGAAATCTACTCTACCAAGCGCTGGAACGGTATCGTTCCATCTGCGATTACGATGTACCGCTGACCCTGGAACTGGAAAAACGCATCCCTCTTGGTGCAGGTCTTGGTGGAGGAAGCAGTAACGCGTCTACGTTGCTGCTCGCGCTCAACTCCCTCAACCCAGAACCACTGCCCGTGCAGAGGCTATGTGAGCTCTCCGCAGAGCTGGGATCCGACTGCCCACTCTTTTTTTACCGAGGATTGCTGCGCATGCGCGGTCGCGGAGAACAGATCGAACAGATCAACGGAAGCCTCGAGGACCAGCTGCGGAACCGCAGTGTGCTAGTCTTTCATCCCGGTTTTCCGGTTTCAGCAGCATGGGCGTACCAACAACTCCGACAAGGATATCCAAGCGGATACACCGCTCACGAAACCGTTGCACAGGAGTTGCAGCATTGGCTTTGCCATCAACGTCCATGGTACAGTTGTGCGCGCAACGACCTGAGTCCCGTTGTGGATCACAAATACGTTGCCATTCCCACGCTTCGCACTGAGCTGCGGGAACGGTTTGGACTGGAGTCGTTTATGTCGGGAAGCGGAAGTGCCTGTTTTGCCTGGACAGACTCCAAAAGCGATTCCATTGCTATCACCGAGTGCATTCGTGAGTGTTGGGGACCAACCGCATGGATACAGCTCTGCCGCATCATGACCGACTGACGATCCCCCACCGACCTTCTTGTCCACTCCTGTCGCGTCCTCAAGGATTCGCAAAATCCGAACAACGCGGAGTTTGACACTGGCAGGGGAATTCACAGTCTGAACAATGTCGGAGTGATGTGTTCTCCATTCTCTGATACCCCAGCATGTCGGACCCACTACAGAAACAGGAAATCAGACTCAAAGGCGTTCCTGCCTCACCAGGCATCGTGAGTGCCCCGGGATTTCTGTTTCAGAAACGTGAACTCGACGTGCCGATGTACTTCATCCAGGAGTCCGGCATTGATGCGGAACTTGAGCGTTTTGACAATGCCCTGCTCGAAACCCGCCGCCAGATTCAGGCCATTCGCAGCGACATTGCGACACACTTGGGAGAGGATGAAGCAAAAATTTTTGATGCTCATTTGCTCGTGCTGGAAGACATTGCACTGATCGGAGAGACCCACGACGAGGTGCGCCGCAGCAAATACAACGTGGAATTCTGCTTTCATCAGATTTCCCAGAAGTACATCGAGTTCTTCAACAACATCGACGATGAATACCTGAAGGAAAGGGTAAATGACATCCGCGATGTCACCCGTCGCCTGCTGAGCAACCTGTTGGGGCACAGCGAGGCGACAATCGGACGACTTCCCGAAATCGCTGCCGGCTGCATTCTGATTTCAAAAGACCTTCATCCCTCTGACACCAGTGCCCTGCATTCGATCGGATTGAAGGGCATCATCACCGATACGGGGGGTGCAACGAGCCACACCGCTATCATGGCACGCTCGCTCGAACTCCCTGCAGTGGTTGGACTGCACAATTCGAGTGATCTTGTGGGGGAACGGGACACAGTCCTGGTCGACGGCTACGAGGGCATAGTGGTCATCAATCCCTCTGAAGAAACCCTGGCAGAATACGACGCCTTCCGCCGTCGCAAGGAAACCGTCGCAGCCGTGTTCTCCTCGGAAATTGCCGAACCTGGGCTTTCTCTCGATCACCAGCATATTCCCCTGATGATCAATATCGAAGGAGTGAGGGAAGCAGAGCAACTGGAGCGCCTCCAAGCCGATGGTGTGGGTTTATTCCGCACCGAGAGCATTCTGCTCAAGGACAACACCATGGTTCCCGAAGCCCAGCAGTTTGAAGAGTACAAAGCCGTGATCGAAGCTGCAAAAGGGCGCCCTATCGTATTTCGCACCTTTGACCTGGGCGGGGATAAGCTGCTCGCCGCTGCGGGACAACAGGGAAGGGAGAGCAACCCCTTTATGGGACTGCGCGCGATTCGATACTCCCTGCGTTTTCCCGAAGTTTTCAAAACCCAACTGCGCGCCATTCTTCGCTCCAGCGCATTCGGCCCCATCAAGATCATGTATCCCATGGTATCCGGACTGGGGGAATTGCTCGAGGCCAACCGCCTGCTCGAAGCGGTCAAATCCGAATTGGACTCCGAGAATGTATCGTATGATCGCAACATTGAAGTCGGTAGCATGATCGAAATTCCCAGTGCTGCGGTCATGAGCGACTCCATCGCGGAACATTGCAGCTTCCTCAGCATCGGAACCAACGATCTCATCCAGTATCTGCTGGCAGTGGATCGCACCAACGACATGATTTCCGATCTTTACGAACCCTACCACCCCGCCGTCATCCGCACGATCAAACAAATCGTCGACGGGGCACACAGCAAAGGGGTCAAGGTGAGCGTCTGCGGTGAGATGGCGGGCGATCCCATTTTCTCATCACTGCTCATCGGCCTCGGAGTCGATGAACTCAGCGTCGCACCGTCGTCCTACGCCGAAATTAAATACCTGATCCGGCACCTTTCGGTAGAACGCGCGCGGCAAATGGCCGACGAATCTCTTCAACTGTGCAACCCCATCCGCATCTACCAGATTCTCAAGGCCTTCCACATCGAGATCTTCAGGGACATTCTTCACTAAACCGGATAGTTTAGAAATCCGTGAGTCAGCACATCGGTGCCAAGGATTTCAAATTGAGGATCGACCACAAACGGAGCATCATCAGGTCGCTCAATAGCGAGTCCATCGCAAAACCCCGGCGCCACATGTGATGCAAACAATTTCGGTGCCTGGTAATGAAACAGGTAGTCGATTCCCTTTACCGCCAGCAGACTGCGGACAAGGCCCGGTCCCCCTTCCAGATAAATCCCCGGTATGTCCCGCTGCATGCAATGTTCGTGGAAGAGTTGCAGTGGAAACACATCGCCCGACAAGGGTAGTTGCAGGATTTGAATGCCTTTGGATCGATAAGGTGCCAACAGTGATTCTGCATGACGTTCATCGGTAACCAGGCAGGTTTGCTCCGCCCATTGGTCGGTGAACACCTGCAGACTGTCCATGCGTGAGACTGTGCGCAGTGAGCGATCAAACACATATCGCACCCGACCCAAAATCTCCCGCCCCGGTTCGCGCACCGTCAGACTCGGATTGTCCGACAACACGGTTCCTGCTCCCACACCCACAGCGGGGAAATACCTGCGCCAATGCATGACATGCTGCCTTGCCGTCGCTCCTGTGATCCATTTTGACATGCCGGCTGCAGTTGCCACCTTGCCATCCAACGTCACTGCAGTCTTGAGTGCGATCAGCGGCTTGCGGACTTGCATGCGGTGGTGAAAGATCGGATTCAACGCCCTACACTCACCTTCAAGCACACCGGTGATCACCTCGACGCCCTGCTCCCTCAGCAGTTCTATCCCACGGGAACAATGATCAGGGTTGGGATCGATCGCTCCGACGACCACCCGACGGATTCCCTTCTCCAGAATGATAGCCGTGCAGGGTGGCGTCCTTCCCTGCGTACAACAGGGTTCGAGCGTCACATAGAGGGTGGCAGCCTTTGCCAACTCCGGGGACAATGTCACCTGTTGCAGGGCCAATCGCTCAGCATGCAGTTCACCCGCTCGATGATGATACGCTTCGGAAATCACCTGATTCTCAGCATCCACCAGGACCGCGCCGACCATTGGGTTCGGATGTGTCGCACCCCATGCCAGCCTTGCCAGATTCAGCGCATGACGCATCCATTTTTCATCCAGGACAACCTGTTGGTTCATGCCTCATCATGCTGAGGCAAAGCGTGGGAGACGCAAACCCACAATCACGGTAGACACTCGCTTGATCTGCAAAATGACAAGTCCGATGTCGCCACAGGGTTCAGCCAACCCGGGACCACTTCGACAGCCTGGGTTGCAGGAGGCGGCGTGCGCGATAGAGACGGGTTTCCACGCCTCGGCGTGAACAGCGCAACATCTCAGCGATCTCTTCATACGACAGACCCTGATAATAATACAGTATCAGCGTGCTCTTGAGCACATCAGGCAGTTCTGCAATCGCACGTTTGACAGCCTCACGACTCTCATTCTGCTCCAGCTGCACCGAGGGCAAAGGCGGAGCAGATGTATCTCCATTCACAGGATCATTTTCAAGCGATTCCACCGAATGCTCGGACGGAAGGGACGGGTGGCGCATTCGCCAGCGCCTCCAATTCCGGCACAAGTTGGTTGCTATCGCATAGATCCAGGGTGAAAAACGCCGACTCGTATCAAACTCGGTCGCATGGATGTACACCTTAACGAAGGTTTCTTGTGCAAGTTCATCCACCCAATCCGGGGCCTGGGTAAATCGATAAATAT
Source organism: Puniceicoccaceae bacterium (assembly GCA_040224245.1). Taxonomy (NCBI): domain Bacteria; kingdom Pseudomonadati; phylum Verrucomicrobiota; class Opitutia; order Puniceicoccales; family Puniceicoccaceae; species Puniceicoccaceae bacterium. Next base: position 5,126 of record JBEGIR010000033.1, read on the forward strand.
ACGCTTTGATGGGTGTCTCCCATCGCTGCATGAGAATATCCAGAGCTGTCTTATTCCCGGCTTGAAGTTCCTGCATCAATGCACTGTCAGATTTGCCATTCACGGGTGGGCGGGTCGATGCGCGCCGAAGGCACATTGTGACCAGGAGTTGGGGTATTGGGGAACAATCGACCATAGGCACCCTGCTGTTGGGGAGTCAGCACCGATGAAACCTCACGGATCAGCTCTTGCTGCAGCTGAATAGTGCGCTGGTAGATCTGCTTCTGTTGTTCAAAATTTGCGTGTACCCGAAAGAGATCGACGGGTTGCCCGGAGATGCGATCCCTCTCAAACTGACGGTATTGATTTTCGAGTTCGAACAGTTGTTCACACAAGCGTTGATACTCATCAAAAAACCGCTCATGCACGCGTTGAAACTGAACCACCTGGGCGGGCTGAAGCTGAACTTCCTTTTCAATCCAGTGCAGCGCCGTATCAAAGGAATCACGCGACAGATTCGGTTTCTCCGGAAGGGATTCAAAACCACCAGGAGCTGAAAACAGGCTGCGCGCGGTCTGTGCAGGATCGATCACGACCTGATAACTCTCCGGAATTTGCCTCTCTTCCGGAATTCCAGGATGAAACCGAAGCGTCAGCAACACGGACGCAGTGACCAGCAACAGCGCTGCTGCCGAAAGCCCCAGGTTACGCAAACAGAAGAAGCGCACGACCCCCGTGCCCAGTGAAGCGGATTCCCGATCCGCATCGTGTGCAAAAAAATGTTCATGAATGCGATGGTGCACACGATGACTGAAATCGGGATCTGCTGGTGGGTTCACATGCCAACTTTGCAGAATGGGTTCAAGCGGATCTTCAGGTGAGGTTTTCATAGCGAACGGATTTCGAACTTCAACGGCACATGCATATTACAAATCCCAACGCATAAACCCTTCACATATTTTTTTTGAAGGAATCGGGAAGGGACGCGGTTTAGCATGTCATGAACGCACCCAACCATCTTTCAAATACTAACCCAGGCATCCTATGAAATGCAACTTATTCACACGTTCGCTCGTCCTGACTGCCCTCCTTGGTGTCGGCATGCTTCCAGGACAGGCCCTCCGGGCAAATGACGAAAAAGTCCTCGTTTTTGAGAAGTTCGTAAAGCCCTGGATCCATGACTCCCTCTATCTCAATGTCAATGGAGTCGCCACCATCGACGGAGCCTTTCTGTTCAACGATAAGGGCTATGTCGATGACTGGGTTCCCATTCGAACCAATGACATGAAACTGATCCAGTCCATCAACAATGTCATCGGGGAGTGGAAGATCGAACCCGTGACCTACAATGGTGAACCCTCTTGGAGCTACATCGAATTCCAGATTCGTTTTGTCAACGAGGGAGCTGTTGTTTCACTCACCCCGCTTGAGGCCGTGATCAGTTTCACGAAGAGCATGCGGGATGATTTCCACCTGGTGATTCCATTCCGCGATCTGGATTCCATTCCAAAGCCCATTCACATGGAAACTCCCCGCATTTCCCCGCAGCTAGCAAGGGACAGCTCGGGCGAAACCGTCACCTTTGAGTTTTTCATTGATCAGAAAGGCAAGGTACGAATTCCGATCATAAAGGAAGACTACAACACTGAGGAACTTGCAGCAGCCATCATGCTCGAATCGTTGCTCAAATGGGAGTTTGAGCCTCCCACACGTAACGGCAAAGCAGTCATCACTCGTGCGGTTATCCCGTTCAGGATTCCCTGACAGTCACACCCACCCACAGCTCCCGTGCGCCGCAACACACTGCTGATAAGCAGGTAGCGGACCACGGGAGTCTTGCTGTACGGCGTTCAAGCCAACTGAATTCCATGTGCGCGAATTGGCTCGGCCTTGCAGTAAAAGATTGAAAGCCGCAGGCCTGCAGCCTTTTTTAGGGAGGTTATGGATTCCGCCAGCATCAGAAAATCCTTTCAGGACTACTTCGAAGCACAGGGGCACCACATTGTGCCGTCTGCACCCCTGTTGCCTTCGGCTCCAAACCTGCTCTTTACAAATGCAGGCATGAATCCATTTGTCCCCTATTTTTTGGGTGAACGCGAAGCTCCCCAGCGCCGTGTGGCCGATACCCAGAAGTGCATTCGCGCAGGTGGAAAACACAATGACCTCGAGGATGTGGGTTTTGATACTTACCATCACACCTTTTTCGAAATGCTCGGAAACTGGTCGTTTGGAGATTATTTCAAGGCAGAGGCGATTCGCTGGGCCTGGGAGTTGCTCACGCGCGTGTGGAAACTCCCCAAAGACCGCCTCTATGTCACCGTTTACCGACCGGGCGATGGAGATCCCGCCGAATTTGACCAGGAAGCCTACGACCTCTGGTCTGCACTGCTGACTGCAGATGGTCTGGATCCCAAAATCCACATTCGCTATGGGGGAAAGAAGGACAACTTCTGGATGATGGGCGAAACGGGTCCATGCGGACCGTGCAGCGAGGTCCACATCGATCTGACCGAAAAAGGCGACACAAAGGGTGAGTTAGTCAATCAGGACTCAGCCTATTGCATGGAAATCTGGAACCTCGTTTTCATCCAGTTTAACGCCACCCCTGAGGGAAACTTTGAACCGCTGGCAGCCAAACACGTTGACACCGGAATGGGACTGGAACGCGTGGCCGGGATTTTCGCCTCCACGAATAATCTGACCCACTTTGGACGCGTACCATCCAACTACGACAGTGATCTGTTTACCGATCTGTTTGAAGAGGCCTCCAAACTGTGTGGCAAGACCTATGCCGCCACCGTTCCGACGCGCAAACACAATCTCAGCGATCAGGAACTCACGGATATTCGTCTGCGTGCGATGGCAGACCATCTGCGCGCCGTGTGTTTTGCGATCGGAGACGGAATTCTCCCGGGAAATGAAGGACGAAACTACGTCATCCGCCACATCCTTCGCCGGGGCATTCTCGCTGCCCAAAAGCTGGGTATGCGCTGCGGTGACTTCGCCAAAATGGTACCCGCGCTTGTCCGCAAGATGGGGCCGGTCTTTCCCGAACTGCAGGAACGCAGTGAACTCATTCACAAGGTGATTTCCGCAGAGGAGGATTCGTTTTACAAAACCCTCGAGAAGGGCTTGCAGATGTTCGACCGCTTTGCCGCAGAATCGCAGGGACAGCTGTCCGGTGAATCCGTCTTCACCTTGTATGACACATATGGGTTCCCGCTCGAGATGACGCAAATGATCGCACAGGAGCGAGGCCTTACCGTGCATACTGAAGGGTTTCACGAACACATGGAAGCACAGCGCGAACGGGCCCGTGCCTCTCAGAAAAAATCCATCATCACCGTAAAATCCGGTGATCATGAGGCGACCGTGTTTGAGGGTTATGCACCGGAGAATTGGACCCACTATCCGGCCCAACTCAAAGCCATCCTTCCCTCCGAGCAAGGTCGCTGTTATCTGGTGTTTCCGAAAACTCCTTTTTACGGAGAAAAGGGCGGACAGGTTGGCGACACGGGTTCAGTCCGTATCCACGAACAGGTTTACCCGGTGCTCAATACCACCATCGACGCCAATGGCATCTACCTTCACGAAGTCGACGGCCTGGTTGACGCTGCAGTCATCGGCAGCACGGTCGAACTCTCCATTGATGTAGAGCGACGCCGCGCGATTCAGCGTCACCACAGCGCGACGCACCTGTTGCACTGGGCACTGCGAAAGGTGGTGGGAGCGCACGTGCATCAAGCAGGTTCACTGGTGACTCCAGATCGATTGCGATTTGATTTCAGTCATTTTGAGAAGGTATCGCCTGAGCAGATTGCCGAGATCGAACAGTTGGTGATCGACAAAATCCTCGCCAACGACGCTGTTGTGGACTTTGAAACTCCCTTTGATCAAAAACCGGAGGATGTTCTTGCGTTTTTTGAAGACAAATACGGTGACACTGTCCGGGTAGTCGATATCGGGGGATACTCGAAGGAACTTTGTGCGGGCACACACACACGCACGACCGGAGAAATCGGCTTTCTCAAGGTGGTGCAGGAGTCCGCGATTGCCGCAGGCTCACGTCGCATCGAGGCCGTCGCCGGACACGCCTTTGCCCGCTACTTCGACACGCTTTCCCAGGCAACTTCGACAGCCTGCCAATCCATCAAATGCCAACCCGCAGAGCTGGGACCCCGGGTACAGGAACTGCTCGACGACCGGCGGCAACTTCAGAAACAACTCACAGAGTTGCGCATGGGCGCCGCCAGTCAGGGAGCGGATTCGCTCGCCAAACACCCACGGATCATCAATGGCACCCCTTGGGCGATTGGAAAACTGGAGGTTGCCAATGCAAATGAGCTGCGCAGCATGGGCGTGCGCATCCTCAAGGAACTGGGAACCGGAGTTGTGGTACTGGGTGCCGAGCTTGAGGATAAGGTGTCGGTCGTCTGTCTCTGTTCCCCGGAAGCGATTGCCAGTGGTCTGAACGCCGGTTCCATTCTCTCTGGCATCGCACAAAAATTGGGTGGAAAAGGCGGGGGAAAACCGGATTTTGCCATGGGAGGTGCCCGGAACGAGGGCAATCTCAAGCAGGTGCTCGACAGCCTTGGATGAACTTGCGATCCATGCATTAAATGGACTCAGCGGCCTCACTCAGGCCGAAGTCGCAACGCATGTTGTTTGCCGCTGGCATCAGTCAGTGCAAGCTCTCTGCCGACTGCACGCTCCCTCAACAATCCCAGTCCCAGTGTTTTTCCCTGCCAGGTTGCGGCACTGGTCAGGGAGCCGACTTCGCTCGAACCTCCGCGAATAACTGCGGGCAGGGTCAATGCCGATGCATCCCCCGGGTCGATTTCGAAGCAGCGCAGGCGTTTCGAAATGCGGCCCGATTTCCGAAATGTCGCCATGATCTCCTGCCCGGGAAAACAACCCTTGGCAGTATCCACTACCTGCATGGGAAAATTGCCCTCCTGGGGCAGGTTGCGGTGATTGAGATCCTGGGGAATCCAGGGAATGCGTCGGTCAATCCTCGCATACTCAAATGCCTCTCCTGCAATCGAATCGATCCGAAGGGCAGGAAGCGCAAGGGCCAGTTGCGTCCGCAGACGTTCATGAAAGCAAGGTGAAGCGATCAAGGTGAGTGACGTCGGACCCAAAATACTGCCGCCGATGGCAATGAAATCGTCACCTTCAAATGCTTCCGGACACGAAGGCCAGGGAATCTGCATCTGCTGCAGGATGTCTTTCAGAGCCTGATGTTCAGGTGCTTCAACCGACAGCACACAGGCTTCATATTCCGTTGTGAGATCAGTGATATCCACATCATCCGCGACGCGATTGCGCGCTACGGTATCGGATAGAAGCTCGGCGGGACAGGAAAAGCTCCAGAGCAGGCAGGAGTCCTCCGCCAATGCGCACACATGACTGTCGGCAAGGATGCGTCCTTTCGCATTCAACCACAACCCATACGCCCAGCTGGGCCGATCCACTTGGGGAACGGACACGCTGATCTGACTACCTACAAATGCACGCGCATCCGCACCCGACAGGTGTAAACACGATGCAAATGAACCCTGGTATCCACAAAACTGCGACATATTATGAGGTTGAACTATCCCCAATCTCCGTCAAGAAAGGACAGCTTTTATCCACAACGATGAGCCAAGTATCCGATCTAAACGTACTCAACACCGAACCGCTGCCCTCGCCGTTTGCGATTCGGGAGGAGATCCCCGTCTCGGAATCCCTCTCGGACCGTGTCTCTTCGTATCGCAGTACCATCAGCGATATCCTGTTCGGGAAAGAGGACCGCCTCATGGTCATCGTGGGTCCATGCTCCATTCACGACACAGCTGCTGGACTGGAATATGCACGCAGATTGCGGGATCTCGCCAACCGGGTCGAAGACCGCATTTTCATCGTGATGCGCTCGTACTTCGAAAAACCGAGGACCTCTGTCGGATGGAAGGGACTCATCATGGACCCGCTGCTCGACAACTCGTGCAACCTGCCTTTGGGGTTAAAATCGGCACGTCGCTTTCTGCTCGACCTGATTGACATTGGCTTGCCAACCGCCACAGAGTTGCTCGACCCCATCACTCCCCAGTTCATCGCCGATCTGATTTGCTGGTCCGCAGTCGGGGCACGCACCACGGAGTCACAAACCCATCGACAAATGGCTTCTGGCCTGTCGATGCCCCTGGGGTTCAAAAATTCCACTTCGGGAGACCTTACTGCAGCCATCAATGCCGTCAAAGCCGCATCAGCGCCGATGACGTTTATGGGAATCAACTACATCGGCCAGGCATCAGCCGTTTCCACAAAGGGAAATCCCTATTGCCATGTCATCCTCAGGGGAGGTGAGGTGGGACCCAACTACTCGGCTGAACACATACAGGAATGCGCTGAAGCACTCTCACGTCATGGATTGCCCGAGTCGGTGACCGTGGATTGCTCGCACGCCAACAGCAATAAGGACCACAACCTACAGTCCGACGTGATGCTTGATGTTCTGCAGTCCCGTCTGAAGGGTTTGGCAAGCATTCGAGCCGTCATGCTTGAGAGCAATCTTGAACCTGGCAACCAGCCCTTCCCCGCCCCCAAGGCCCAGCTGAAATATGGGGTATCCATCACCGATGCATGCATCGGTTGGAAGGAAACCGAATCCCTGCTGCTGAAAGCTCACGAGCTGTTGAGCTGAGCACCGTCGTTACACCAGGTTTGAGGGGGCAGTCGAAAGATCACTGAACCAACGAAAAATTTTTCGTTGGTTTTTGCTCATATTTTATTGGCAAAGCATTAATAAAACTTATGTTCGGAATCATGAAAGATCCAATTCGTGTTTCTGTAACAGGAGCTGCCGGCAACATCGGATACGCACTCGTATTCCGTATCGCATCTGGGGGAGTTTTTGGCCCGGACCAGCCCGTTGCACTCAACCTGATCGAGATTCCACCCGCGATGGACGCACTTAAGGGTGTTGTGATGGAACTCGACGACTGTGCATTTCCGCTGCTGACCGATGTCGTGGCTACTTCCGATCTCGATGAGGGATTCAAGGATGCCAACTGGGCATTGCTTGTGGGAAGTGTACCCCGTAAGGCAGGTATGGAGCGCGGTGATCTTCTCGGAATCAATGGGAAGATTTTCACCAGCCAGGGACAGGCTATCGCCAAAAACGCTGCCGCAGATGTGCGTGTGCTCGTCGTTGGAAATCCCTGCAACACCAACTGCCTCATCGGCATGAGCAACGCAACCGGAATTCCCAGCGACCGCTGGTTTGCGATGACGCGTCTCGACGAAAACCGCGCCAAATCCCAACTCGCTCAAAAGGCTGGTGTGCCCATCACCGCTGTGAGCAATCTGGCTATTTGGGGGAATCATTCCGCCACGCAATACCCGGACTTCTACAACGCCAAAATCAATGGCAAGCCCGCGCTTGAGGTGATCGGTGACGAAGCATGGCTCAAGGATACCTTCATTCCCAAGGTTCAAAAGCGCGGCGCGGAAATCATTCAGGCCCGTGGGGCTTCCTCTGCTGCATCGGCGGCCAATGCAGCGATCGACACAGTTCGCTCATTGATCACGGATACTCCCGACGGTGACTGGACCAGTATCTGCGTCTGCTCCGATGGTAGCTACGGTGTGCCGGCAGGCATCATTTCTTCCTTCCCTATTCGAGTGAAAAATGGAAAATGGGAGATCGTGCAAGGTGTTGAAATCAATGCCTACAGTCGCGAGAAGATTGATGCATCCGTTGAGGAATTGCTGGGTGAAAAGGAACTGACCAAGGACCTGTTGCCCAGCTAAGACCCGGCGCACAGTTTTTCCAACCCCAATAAACTACAAAAGGCTCCCGATTCAGTATCGGGAGCCTTTTTGTATCAGCAATGCTGTAGAATGGATCAATCCCAGCGGGTTTTCACAGGCACGCAGGGATTTCCCGAGCAGATTTGGTTGCTTGGCAGCGAGCGGGTCACAATGGAACCCGCCGTGACGACGCTTTCGGTTCCGATCACGACGCCGGGTCCCACAAATGCCTGAGCCCCCACCCAGACACCCGCCTCAATGCTGATGGGAGCATTGCGAAAATGAAACTGTGGCGAGCGGTAGTCGTGGTTTCCGGTGCACAAAAAGACGCGTTGGGAGATGCAGGCATGTGCACCGATGTGGACCGGTTCAAAATTGAGAATGAACACCTCCTCTCCCAACCATGCGTGATCTCCGATCGACAGCTTCCATGGCAGGTGGATGTTCAAACGTGGTTTGAGATTGATGCCCTTGCCAACGGTGGCTCCAAAGCACCGAAGCAGCCAGAGTTGCAAGCGATTCGGCCAGGGTATGCTGGTGAGAAAAAAGCAGCGCTTGACGACATACCAGCAGATCTCCACCCACCGGGGGCGCCCCCGATCCAGTCCAAGGGAGGCGTCAAACTGATCGAGTCGGGTCTGTTTCATTGCGAATTCTGACATACTTGCTCGAGGAGTTCAAAAAATCGTTTCGAATTCTGTCCGATCTCAAATGCATTCAAAAATCACGCACGCGCTGCGCTGCGTCTTTGCTGCCGCTGTTCAGCGTCCAGTGCCAACCACTGTCGCAGGAGCGATGCGGTACCATCGAGATCATCAGTGGCAACAAATCCAGCTCCTCCTGTGCTGGCTTCCTCCCACACATTGACCTTGTCTGAAAGCAGAACGGGAGTGCCGCATGCCAGGGATTCCGCAACCACGATCCCAAAATTTTCCTGATGCGAGGGCAGGATGAATGCCTCTGACGCCTGCAACAGTCCCCACTTTACGGCATCACGAACCATCGGCAGCCATTCAATGGATTGGATCGGCCCACCTTTCTGCAGTTGTTGGGAACGCATTTTCAAGTCCTGCAACCAACTCTGATTTTCACAG
>JBEGIR010000034.1 GCA_040224245.1 Puniceicoccaceae bacterium
ACCCAAGGCGTAAAAACCTGGCTCAATTACGCAAGCTTATCCTTGTTCAGTTTTTCAAGCAGAACCTTCAGCTCCTTGCCTGCCTTGAACTTGATGACAGCGCGGCTGGGAATCACGACATCCTTTTCCGGCTTGTTGGGATTACGGCCCACGCGGGATTTGCGCTGCTGAATCTGGAATACCCCAAAATTACGCAATTCAACGTTGCGTCCTTCGCCGATTGCCTTCGCAATCACGTCAAGCGTCATCTGGACAGTTTCCTTGACTTCCTTCTGCGGGAAATTTGTCTTCTCGTAGATTTCCAATACAATGTCGCGTTTGGTTAAGTTCGAAGCCATGAATTGAGTTTTTGGAAATTACCTTAATGATTCACGCAGAAATCTTTAACAAAAATGGAATCGTCAGTCTTTTCAACTGTCAACTGAATTTTATGAACGATAAGGAAAAAGAAAACCCTCTCGATGAACTGAAACGACAATTGGAGAGCATGTTTCAGGGTCAATCCGGGTCCTCGGCAATGCCTTCCTTTCTGAACCCGGGAGCCGCATCAGGTCCGTCCAAAGAGGGTCCACACCCAAAACCCAGTGATCAGGATGCAAAAGATCAGGCCATTCTTAAGAAAATCCGCGAGTTCAACCTGAAACCGAAGGAGATCACCGATTACCTCAACCGTTTCGTGATCCGCCAGGATGAAGCCAAAAAGGTTCTTTCCGTCGCGATCTGCGATCACTTCAACCATGTTCGCAAGTGTATTGAAGATCCACAGCTTGGGCGTGAGGAATACCACAAGCAGAACATCCTGCTGCTCGGACCAACCGGTGTCGGAAAAACCTACCTGATGCGCACCATCGCCAAACTGATTGGTGTTCCATTTGTCAAAGCCGACGCTACCAAATTTTCGGAAACCGGATATGTGGGCGCTGATGTGGAAGACCTTGTCAGGGATCTCGTGAAGGTCGCCAATGGCAACATCGACCTGGCTCAGTATGGCATCATTTACATTGATGAAATCGACAAAATCGCCAACGCGGGTGGCAGTTCGGGAGGCAAGGATGTATCGGGTCGTGGTGTGCAGATCAATCTGCTCAAGATCATGGAAGACACCGAGGTCAGCCAGTTCAGCCCCACCGATATCATGGCTCAGATGCAGGCCGTGATGGGGGGGAATCGTCAAAAGGGAACCATTTCCACCCGACACATTCTCTTCATCGTCAGTGGCGCCTTCGACAAGCTGGCAGAGAATATTCAAAAACGTCTCAACGCCACCAAGATCGGATTTGATGCCAACCCCGACAAATCCGATGCAGCCCTCAATCAGGCCCTTCAACAAGCCGAAACCCGCGATTTCATTGACTACGGTTTCGAACCCGAGTTTGTGGGGCGTTTGCCCGTGCGCGTTGCCTGTGATCCGCTGAGCGTTTCCGATCTCGCAAAAATCATGACCACTTCTGAAGGCAGTATCCTCAAGCAGTATCACCGGGACTTTCAGGGATTTGGTATCGACTTCGATATCAATCCCGAAGCCATTCTGGAGGTGGCACGCCGGGCGCACGGACAAAAAACCGGAGCCAGAGGCATTCTCACGGTGCTCGAACGCCTGTTCCGTGATTTCAAGTTTGAGCTGCCCTCAACCGGCATTCGCTCATTTGAAGTGACCGAAGCCACCCTGAAGGATCCGCGCTCCGAACTCGAAAAACTGCTTCGCGACAACCTTCACCTCATGGCGGAGGTTCATCGAAAGGATGTGGAACGCTTCGCTGCTGCATTCAAAAACCAGTTCGATCTCGAGCTGCAGTTCAATGATGATGCAATTGCTGCACTCGCATCACTGGCAGAGCAGGAGCGTCAGTCGATCTACTCGGCTTGCGAAGTCTGTTTCAGCGACGCCCAGCACGGTCTGAAAATCATTGCGCGCAACACAGGACGAACCCGATTCGAAATCGATTCCACCTTTGTCCAACAGACCGACAATGTCATCTCCAAGTGGGTGGTGGAGAGTTTCAAAAACGCTGACACCTCAGAACCGTCCGAGGACGCATCCCGTTAAAACCCGGGAACGCAATCGGCAACATCATTCCCGCGACTGCATTTCAGACCATGCCCGAAGCAAAGGCCGTAAACAAATTCTTCAGCGACATTGCGCCATCCTATGATCTCGCCAACCGGGTCATGAGTTCCGGCATAGATGTGGGATGGCGACGCTACCTTGCACGGCGCGTCTCCGCCAGTCACCCCGTCGATCTGCTCGACCTCGCGACAGGAAGCGGAGATGTTGCCTTCACACTGGCGCGCAAGGTGAAATCCGCCCAACACATCCTTGCGACCGATTTCTGCCAGCCGATGCTTGAACAGGCCATGCAGAAGCAGTCGACACGTCGGGGAGCTGAGCGGGTTTCCTTCCAACAAGCAGATTGTCTCAACCTGCCCATGGACGACAATTCCTTTGACGTGGTCACGATCGCATTCGGACTGCGCAATCTCGAGGACCGGGCGAGGGGTCTCGCTGAAATACTTCGGGTGCTGCGCCCCGGTGGTCGTTTGCTGGTGCTCGAATTCACCCAGCCCGACCGATGGATTCGCGGTTTTTACTACTGGTACCTGAAACACATCATTCCCCGAATTTCCGGCAAACTCACAGGTCACGAAGATGCCTACGAATACCTTGGCTCAAGCATTGAGGCATTCCCCGAAAAAGCAAAGCTCGCTGCCGAACTCGAAGCTGCCGGATTTACCGACATCCGCATGAAGGGCCTCACCTTCTCCATCGCTGCAGTTCATGAAGGCAGCAAGCCCGTGACTTGATCCGCCACTCGTTGTCATGACCGGCCTGCCTGCGTTTTCACGTTGCAGAATCCTGTGACTGGGTACAAAACATGCGAATCCCACGACGGTATCATCTCCTGTGTAACAACCGTTATTGAACCGAATAACTGGCAACCATGCGCTCCATTCGAAACCTGATGCTCTGCGCCCTCGGCGTTGGCTTGTCCCTCTCCAGTGCAACTCTGCACGCAAATGAACTCGGACCGCTCATTGAGCTGCTGATCAAAAAGGATATCATCACTGCCGAAGAAGCGGAGGAACTGCGAGCAGAATTGTCAACGGAGTATGCCGCCACCCCGGCAGGCAAACTCTCCCTGCCCGAAAAGGTCAAGCAACTCCGGGTCGAGGCCGACTTGCGCACACGCTACCAGCACGAAAGTGTGCGCGCTCAGGGACAATCCGATGCGAAGGAGCGCAACCGCTGGCGATATCGCCTCAAAATGGGCTGGTTCTATAAATTTTCTGAAGGCTGGAGCACCGGTATTCAGGTGGAAACCAGTGACAACTCCGACTCCACCAACACCGACTTCGGTGGGTATTTTGACAAGGAGGGAGACGATCTCTTTCTCGGCCAGGTCTACCTCGACTACAGTTCACGCACTTCGTTTGCCGATTTGATCAACTTCACGGTTGGCAAGAAAAAACACCCGTTCATGATGCCTTCTGCAGTGTGGGACAGTGACATCAATCCTGAGGGCTTCACCCAGCAAATGGGCTGGATCTATGAAGGCGATCACTGGTTAAAACTGCGCGCCGGACAATACCTCATCGACGAGATCAGGGAAGACAGGACTGGTGCTGAGCGCGACCGCTGGCTCTTCGTTGCACAGGCTGAATACCAATACCACCTCGGTCTGCGCTCAGACCTGCGCATCGCCCCCTACATCCTGGTAGAGAGCGGGGGTACGACCTCCAGCTCTATCGCCGAAGGCGGGAATACTCCCAGCAATGAAAATCACATCCCCTATTTTCGCAACATGGCATTTGTTGCACTTCCCGTGGAGTGGAAGTTTCATTACCGCAATACGCCTCAACAGCTCAGTGCAGCAGTTGGCATGAACCTGAAAGGGGATGACGCTATCCTTGATCTGCGCAGCCCCTATCGTCCCACTCACTTCTCAGGATCACTGCTTCGCGATTCCAACAACCTCTTTCTCCAAACCGCCTACCGCATCGGAAGTAATCGAAATGCAAGGGATTGGATGCTCTCACTCGAATACCGCTACCTCGGCGCTGCAGCCATTACCCCCAACCTCAGTGATTCAGATTTCGGAAAAAATCGCCTCAACCAAAAGGGATTTATACTCAGTGGTTCCTACATGATTTCGGACAGTGTGAAATTCGAACTCACCTACTTGAGTAGCGAGGCGATTCGATCAAACTGGAGGAGTCAGGTTGCAGATGCATCTGACGTCGATTTGATTCAGGTCGACCTATCTGCAAAATTTTAAAAGTTCATGCGTCCTTTCCCGAAATTCATCGTGCAATCTGTAGGCTTTGTGCTACTGCAGCCCATCCCATGAGCTTATCGAAATTCCCCATTTTTTAGGAGCGTGGGGTTGACTTCCCATTCGAAACCACCCAAAAATGATCCCTTTGAGTCGGGACGTAGGTCAGTCTGGTAGACCGCTACGTTCGGGACGTAGAAGTCGCTGGTTCGAATCCAGTCGTCCCGACCATTTTTTTACTTTCGTGGAGTTGCTACGACTGGATGAGAACCTTGGTTCGTACCGAGGATCCCGCTCTCAAGCGGGAGACGACACAAGCGCAGCGCCAATCCAGTCGTCCCGACCATTTTTTTACTTTCGTGGAGTTGCTACGACTGGATGAGAACCTTGGTTCGTACCGAGGATCCCGCTCCACAAGCGGGAGACGACACAAGCGCAGCGTCTGGAGGTTTCCAATAACCAGAATGAAACCGTAGGGCTTGTGCTTGTCGCAAGCCGCCAAAACGTCCGTCTGTCAATCACCTGATCCGAGCTGCAAAACCGACCGAATACCCAACATCCCACAGGTCGCAGCACCCAAGCCCGTCAATCCATCACCCCGTGTACACTTGCCCAGCGCGGGTATTCCTTCTCCAACAGATTCTGAGCCCAGGTGCCAAAAAAGCTGTATCCGCTTCGCCGCTCATAGCCGATTTCCGCATAATCGTACCGCACGACCGAATCCCGATCCAGAAAGATGGGGCGATGCGTCTCCAATTCATAAAAGCGCGCCCATAGTAGCGGGGCCTCTGGATCCGAAATCAACACCCGCTCCAAGCGCCCATCCGGTTGCCTGATCTTCTCAAGCCGTTTTCCATGGATCGCAACGGTGCGCAACCACTCCACAGCTCCCCGCACTGCCTCTTTTACCTGTGGGGAGGGTTCTTCAAGAGACATCAAAAATCGCACAATGCCAACCGACTCGAACCCCGAGAGCGATGGTGGCTCGTATGCACGCGCCCATGCGGGTTCCAGCGTCTCGCGATCATGCTGGGCACACCAGGCCGTCAACTGTCCATCTTGCCAAATCTGGGTGTTCAGGATGCAATCAATGCCACGATTCAAGGCTTCCTCCACACTCACGCGAAGCACCTCATCCACAAAGTCATAGGGTGCTTCACGTTCGGCCACTGACTTCAATAATTCCAGCACCCGAATCATCGCATTGTCGTTGTAGGTGATTTGCGAATAGTAGCGGTCCCCTCTCAATGGGAAAAACTGAGGAAATCCACCATTTTCATACTGGCTCTTCAGCAAATAGCCCAAACCTCGTTCAAATGCTTCGGCATCCCGTGGCGTTGTTGTCGCTTCATACACCTTGGCCAGAAAGCGCATTGGCAATATGGTCGCACCGTTGTCGATGGTATTGCAATGACCCTTCGCTTCAAGCTGTTCCAGCACAGCATCCGTTGCCGGTTCCAATAAATTCCAATTCTTCGGCCATGCCCCATGCTCCGACTGGTAGGTCAGCACCGCATCCGCCGCCTCGCGTGCCTGCACAGAGGCAAACCATACTGAGGGCTTCTTCAGCAATGCCGGTCCCCACTGCAACGTCTCCGTTTGCAGTTCCGCCAACAAGGAAAAATTTCCCAGCAACAGCAGGAACCCACGTCCCAGAAAGAACTTCCATGCGACCGTCATGTTCACAGTCTCCATTTCCCTCATTTCCGAGTCAAGCCACAGCTCAATTTGCCGATCTTCGCGACATGCCCATGCCGTTTCGTTCCCGTCCCAATCCCATGCCCCGCCAGTGGGCATTGTGGGTCTGCATGATATTGCTCACAGGCTTTGTCTTGAGTAGCCTGGGCAGTTTCTGGGTCTCCAGAGAAAATGTGCGAAAAACCATCACCGACAGTGCACTGCCTCTCACCTCTGACAACATCTACTCCGAGATTCAGAGGGATCTGCTGAAACCCGTATTCATCTCCTCCGTCATGGCAACCGATACTTTCGTGCGAGACTGGATACTGGCGGGTGAAAGCGATCCTTCCCGCATCATCAACTACCTCTCCGAAATCAAAACAGAATACCAGACCGTCACGGCCTTCCTGATCAGTGAACTCAGTCGAAACTACTATCACGCAGCACAGGTTCTCAAACAGGTCAACGAATCCGAAGAACGGGATGAGTGGTATTTCCGGGTACGCTCCATGGAGACTCCGTTTGAAATCAATGTCGACATCGACATGGCGAACAACGATGCCATGACCGTTTTTGTCAACTATCGTGTGCTGGACTACGATGGCAGATTCATCGGAGCAACCGGAGTCGGGTTGACGCTGGAGCGGGTCAATCAGTTGATCAAGAGCTACGAATCCCGCTACTCCCGCCACATTCTTTTTGCTGACCCTGATGGCGGGATTGTGCTCGACTCCCAGGGGCGTAATTCAACCACAGAAAATCTCTCCGACATCAAGAAACTGCGTCCCCATCTTCCGGACTTGCTTCAAAAGGAAGCAACTCGTATCCGATACAAGCGTGACGGTTCCCACGTTTTCCTCAACAGTCGCTTTGTCCCCGAATTGGGTTGGTATCTCATAGTCGAACAATCTGAAGACATCCTGCTCGCTCCCCTGCGGAAAACACTGCTGATGAACCTCTTGATCGCGGCAGTCACTACCGTTGCGGTTGCCCTGCTCTGCATCGGCTCTATTCGTAGGTATCAATGCGGTCTCGAAGAACGCAATACTCGTCTGATTCAGGCTCAGGAAAAATTGCAACAACAGCAGGCAACACTCGAACAGAATGCCCGTGAGCTTAGCAATCAAAACCACAAACTTGAATCCCTGAACCAGGAGCGCAACGAATTCCTCGATATCATTGCGCATGACCTCAGAACCCCCGTTCACGGAATCACCGGAATGTGTGAATTGCTCAAAAATGAAGGTATTGATGCAGCGGATCGCCAATCCTGTCTTGACGCGATCACAAGCAGTTCCGAATCCATGATGGAACTCATCCAGAACCTCTCCGAACTTCGCGATGTCGAAAGCATGGAAAGCACCCGCAATCTGGAACCAATGCACTGGAATCAATGCATCTCCACCGTCGTGCAGCGTTTCCGACGCATCGCACAGGCCAAACACATCGAGCTGTGCCTGGCGCTGGACCCAAACTGCAACACGACAGTTGAAGGCAAGCAGGCCTGGATGAACATCGCACTCGGCAATCTGGTCAGCAATGCCATCAAATACAGCCCCCCACATTCTCAAATCGAAATCAAGAGTTGCCTCGATCAAGACCGCATCAGCGTTTCGGTGCGCGATGCGGGTCCTGGATTCTCCGAGGAAGATTTGCAAAACATGTATGGCAAATACCAACGCCTTTCCGCCAAACCCACCGGAGGTGAAACATCGACAGGACTCGGTCTGTTCATCGTCCAGGCCATGGCGTCACGTCTGGGGATCAGCATTGATGTCAACCATCACCCCGAAGGTGGTGCCGTGTTCACCCTGTCCAAAACCTGTCGCATAGCCCTAGTCTGAGATCAAATCCATGGCACTGCGGGCAACTCCGTAGGCAGCACTCGCGTCGCCTCCGATGGCCCATTCAAAGGTGGTGGTTTTTGCGTAGGGAGGCAGCGGGCTGTTCTGGTAAAATGGAGCGGCCCGTTTCTTAAATCCTTCCTCCACTGACTCGAGATACCAATCTCGAAATTGAGTCTCCGCAAGTCCACCTCCAATCACGATGAGTCCAGGATCAAAAAGACTGACCAAATCCGCAAGTCCATAGCCTAGGATGTGAGCCTGCCTCTGGAAGATCTCAATCGCCAATGCATCACCCTGCTCCGCATACTCACGCAGTTTGAAGGCCTTTTGCACGATGGTGGAATCTTCCTGATTCAGCGGATGGTTCGTGTGTCGGTCCTGACTGAGTTGGATCTGGAGCGTGCGTCGCAGTCCGACCAGGGAAACCCAGGCTTCAAGGCAATGCGTGCGTCCATTGGCATCGGCTGGCACCGTTCCGTCCTCTTCTACAAACGGCACGCTGATATCACTGACCTCCAGTGCCAGGCCGTTCGTTCCAGTATACATGACCCCACCGGGAAGCACGAGTCCTCCCCCGAGTCCTGTACCCGGTGCAACAAAGAGCAGTCCCCCCTCTCGTTCCTTGCGATACAGCCATTCCCCAAAAGCAGCCGCGTTGCCATCGTTGGTCATCATCACCGGCTTGCCGATCACTTTTGAAAACTCCTGCTCGATGTTCGTACCGACCCAGTCTTCCGAAAGATTGGACTTCCCCCAAATGACCCCATTTGAACAGGGTGCAGGCACGTCAAGCCCGACTGCGCGAATGGCATCGGGATGTATCCCGCTTTGTTCCGAAAGCAGGCGAAGGGATTCCTCCAGCTGACAAAAGGTGCGACGGTATCCTTCCTGAACACAGCTGGGAATTTCCACCATGGGTCCTGCAGGTTCTCCAGACTGATCAATCAGCATGGACTTTAAGGTGCTGCCTCCGATGTCGAGGCCTGCGAAATAAGATACATCACTCATGCAAATGGGGGTAATTGGGGTTGCCTGCTTCGGTTAAAATGCGATTGACGCATCAGTTTCAAAGCAAACGAAGCATTGTCAACCTTAGCCGAACTGAATCCTTCGAACGGTTGCAGGCAAATCACAGATATATCTTGTCAAAAAACTTTCCTGAATTCGATTTCGGCAATCAAAGGACAGGATTCTTTCGTTCACCCTTCTGAGAGAACAATCCCACCGATGAAACGCTTCAAACGCATGCTGGTTTTCCTGCATGGAACCCCATCCGACCTGACCCTGATTCGCTACGTTGCCAACTTTGCAATGCTCTGTGAATCCGAGCGCATCCTATGGGTGATGAAGCAGCCCAGTGAGAGTAGCGAGAGTGAATCAGCTACGATGTACCCTACCGAATCTAAACTTGCCACTTCACTGGCTTTGTCGGCAGATGCATCGGCGTCGAGTGTGATTCTCCGTATTTCGGAGACTGTCGCTTTGCAATCCCCATCCGCTACTCGTTTGAGCACAGTGGCAGCACACGACCGGAGCGATCTGATTCTCGCAAATGCGGGAACCTTTCCCGCCTCTGAAACTGAAACACTGATAACGGGTGCACCTTGTTCCATCCTGTGGGTCAATCCGAGTGCGACCCCACACTTTCGAAAAATCATGGTTCCTGTGAATTTCAGCAGCTCATGCGTGGAATGTGTGCAAATCGGCGCCAATCTGGCAAAAACCCGCAAAATCAATCACCTTTTTCTGTTCCACTCCGTGCGGATTCCACTTTCCTGGTATCGCCAGAACTCAAAACTGGCCGCGTCAACCGAATTGCTCACAGAGTCTGCACATCACAAGATGCGTGCCCTGAGCGCACAGGTCGATTCCATCGGAGTTGACTGCACCTGGCGTGTTGCAACTGCCAATCAGACTTGTGCAGGCATTCGGCACTTTGAAGAGCAGCTGCAGCCCGACCTGATGATTCTGAGCCACAATGCACAGCGCAACCGTCGGGCATCGCCAACTGTCATGCGCATCCTCAACACAACACACACCCCAACCCTGATTTTCCGCCAATCCAACGCGAATCAGGATACGGGAAAATCCACCGTTTCTGCCTTGGCGAATGCAGCCTGAGTTTTACCAATGCCTCATTTGCCCGGGAATAAACCTTCCCAGGCAAATGGAGTGCATTGATTCATCTGAAATGAGCTCCGGTTTTCACAGGAGCCTTGAGGCCTAGAAACGCCTTGTCAGCTCCAGCGTCAGCATACGCCCCGTGATGAGGTGCCCGTGTACTCCCGGGTCGTAACCAAAATTGTTCGCCGCAAGCGGCGGTTCTTTGTCGGTGAGATTGACCACTCCAAGGCGCAGGGTGGAATCCCTCAACCACTTCGATGCATCCTCAGAAAAACGATAACTGAAATTGAGATTAAAGGTTGTCACCGAACCCAGAACAAAACGGTAGGTTGTGCGACCTTCGGAGAAATGAGGCCGAAGGTAACTTGGGCGACCCAGCGATTCATAGTTCGCCTCACTGGTCGTCGTTCCGGTCAGGGTCGAACCAATGTAATAGATCCCGAGTCCGGCCGACCAGGGCCCTTGATACCAATTGATGGAGGTGGTGCCCCTCCATTTGGCGGCACCATCCATTTCCAAATGGTTGGTCACAACTTCACCACGATCTGCAAAAAACCGGGTTGCCACCGACTTCTCCAGGTGACTCCATTCCGAACTCAACACAAGTCGTCCAAAGGATTGTTCGCTCGATGCATAGCGCAGTGCAAAATCCCAACCTGACACTTCGGAACCACTGAGATTCACAAACGGACGATCCACCTGAAAGATGCGACCCACTACCGCTTTCGGATCCGACGGATTCTGCGCATTGTAGTTCGCAAATCCAAGACGGTCCTCTTCCGTCGGCGCAAAGCGGATGATGTCAGGATCACCCTGATACCGTTCTGTTCCACTGCCAAGGTCGATCTGATCAATGGAGACTCCACGCGCAAGCTCCTGTGCGATGAATGCATTGAGCAGTGCCGTATCACTGGCGCGGATTTCCGCTTCCGAGCGCTGTCCCACAATATCGGTCTGCTCCACCTTCCAATAATCCGCCGAGATTCGCAATCCCTCAATCCCGGGAACATCGATCACGATTCCATAGGTAAATCCCTCGGACTCCGAAGCCTTGAGTTCCGGATTTCCACCAAACTGAGTACGGTTGATGTAGGGTCCTTCATTCAGAACAGGATTGCGGTAAGAGTCCACGGTGCCCGGGGCACCTGATATCGTCCATCGTGTGGTTGTGTAGAGTGCAGACAAGCTCGGTGCCTTGAATCCCTCATTGACCGAAGCACGCACCATCACCGACTCACTTGGACTCCAGTTCACTCCATACTTGAGTTTGGTCGTTCCTCCAAAATCACTGTAGTGCTCATGCCTCGCAGAGAGACTGACATCCATCGAGCGCAACAGCGTCCATCGACGCTCAGGGTCCACCACCGGGATTGCCAATTCAGAATAAACACTCCAAACGGAACGGTCACCGAATACGTCAGGACGGGGAGGATGCAACAGGAAATCATTGTTCTCCGGATCCAGTCCGCTCTCGACTGGATTGAGTCCACCAAACGGTGGGCGGATGTCCTCCAGTTCCTCTTCCCGATATTCACCTCCAGCCGCGAGTTGAATGTCTCCAGCCCAGCCCCGGAGAAGACGACCCGATGTCTTGAAGTCGACACTGGTGATGGACGCCTCCGCATCCCGGCCATAGACCGCTGCAAAACTCTCCACGACCGACTCCGGATTCGTATAGGCCTGGTCTGCCACAACGGCACCATTCTCTACACGAAAGGTGTAGCCGAACGGGTTGAACGCGCTCGCATCGGTGCGAAGCAGTGCCTGCTGGAGCAGACTTTCACGCACGTCATTGTGGGCACGATCCTTGCCCTTTACCTGATTGCGAAAGATTGCACTTTCCCAGGTCCAGGTTTGCCCCAGCTGTCCTTTCAACCCCGCCAGGATGCGGTATACATCTGCCTCCGTGCGCACGTCCTCCGCCCCGAGGTCCCGCACCGTCAGTGAAAGCAATCCCAATTCGCTCGGTGTACCCTGCAGTCGAGCACTGCCGTCCGCATTGGTTAACGCCTCGGGATGATAAAAGTGCGAACCATAGGGATTGTAGGGGTTATCCATCGCCATGATCGCAAGGTAGTCGGTGACCGGTGCGTTCAACCACATCGGCTGCCTGCGCATGCGCGATTCCGATCGATAATACGCAAGTTCCGCGAACAGCGTTACCGAATCTGTCAAATCCACTTCCAAGAGGTTGAAGAGGTTCGCACGTGTGGTACGAGGATGCGCCATGCCGTAGGCGTTGATATCAAGATAATAGTCCGAATCGTTCGTTCGGTTGGGCGCCTGACCTGTGAGCGTTGGTGTGCCGTCAATGGGACGAAAATACATGTTACCTTCCGCAGGGAGCACACGAAATCGCGGCCAAAGGCTGTTCGCAGAGCTGCGATTGAAGGGACCCGTCGGCGTGTCAAACGGCGCAGGGGCGCGATGACTCTGGTCCGCACTCGCACTGAAGTCGCGCTCGGTCAGAAAGATTGCATCGCGATAGAGCACATCCAGATTGCTGAACCACCGCACTTTGCCGCCTTCAAACTGAGTTCCATATGCGATGGATGCCTGGCTCTGCGCCCCTCCCCCATGCTCTGGGAAGCCAAAGCGCAGCTTCACTTCTGTGCCACTGAAATCGCGATTCAGTACATAATTAACCACCCCACCAATCGCGTCTGATCCGTAGATTGATGAAGCACCATCACGAAGAATTTCGATGCGTTCGATTCCTTGGGTCGGCAGGTGGTTGATGTTGACGTTGTGTTGCAGTGCCGTGGTCATCGGATTTGCAACCAGTCGGCGTCCATTGATCAGGATGAGTGTGCTGTCTGAACGAAGGGAACGCAGGCTGATGCTGGTGTGATCTCCGCGTGCACCCGACGAACCAAGGCGGGTTTCATTATCGGGCATGCTCGTTACCTGTGGAAGTGCCGTCAGCATTTCCATCGGTGTGAATGCTTGCCGCAAATCAATTTCATCCGCAGAGATTGTGGACACAGGAATGACCCGTGCGGCATCCACTTTTTCAAAATTCGTTCCCGTGACGACATAGGCGTCAAGATCGAGAATCGAAGGATTGGATTGA